>JAYTVL010000538.1:0-47049 GCA_043744075.1 Pirellula sp.
TGCACTCACAAAGGATGTTGGATCAACCCGATCGGGATCCATCTTGAAAACTTTTACGGTCCGCTCCGAAGAATTCGGGCCGCTTACGATCAAATCGACAACTTCGGCCACACGTTTCTGCTGATCCGGAGAGGCTATCACAATCAACTGGCCGGTTGTCGGATCGGATGTAATCTCAAGCAACGGAAAAAGGGATTTCAACGAGGATTGGACAATCGAGGTTTGAGTTGGCTTTACGACGTAAGTGGCCGGCACAGTATGCACATCGTATGCTTTCAAAAACTCTTGGATCTTTTGATGGTCACTGGCTTTGGCGGTAGCGGCAAGTGTTTTCGTTAATGCGTCCCGCACGAAGACAGCTCGTGGCACGAGTGGTTGCAAAATCGTGATCGCACCGCTCGTGGTGGCATACTTCAGCGGATAAACCATGGATGTAAGTCCCTCGGGTGCAGGCATTTGCTTTTGCAACTCCTCGACTTTTTTCGCAACAAGCTCCAATTCTTCTGGAGTGCCAATCGCGAGGATCGTGTTGTTGGCCGGATTGGATTCAAGTCGAATTTGAGACGACAGCGTCGACTGAAGCGCGTTCAGCAAACTAGCCAGTTCGATGCGTTCGGGGTTCACGCTAAAGATTTTAATCGTTCGCTCTGAAGCATTTGGACCGCTGGCCAACAACTCGATAACCTCGGCGATCCGCTTTTGTTGCTCAGGTGATGCAACAACGATCAGCTGGCCGGTTGTTGGCACTGATGCAATCCCAATGGCGGGGAACAGTGACTGCAATGACGCTTGAACCGCAGCGACTTGAGTCGGTTTCACGGAATAGGTGGACGCTTCCTTTGCGGCTTGGGCGGTCTTGCTGATTTGTTCGAGCGCTTGCTGCACTCGCGTTTGCTGATCCTCACCGGCCCATACCGTAACCGTTCGTGACGGGATGTCGCTGCTCACGATGGCTTGCGGAGCAATTTGGCTGAGAATGGATGTCAGCGTTAGCATATCGCCCGCCGGTATCGGGTACGTTTTAACATACTGCGGCTTGCCATCAGGTGCTGAAATCAATCGCTCTACTGCGGCATCCAATTGATTAAGCTCTTTGACGCTTCCCGAAGCGATGATCCGGTTGGCGGTCGTATCGGCAGACAACTGCATATCGGGCCACATTTTTTGCAGCGTTGGCAACAATGCGGCTGCCTGCAGTTTCTTGACATCGTACGAACGAATTTCCCTTGGCGCTCCTGCGAGTGCAGGTCGATCGATTTGGGTAATCATCGCTTTCGCAATCGCATGCGTCTCAAGCGTCCCCGTCACGACGATCTGTTTCAATTTGTCGTCCGCAATGGACGTCGCCCCAAGGGCAAGTTGATCGAACACGACCTTGACTTGCGATGCCACAGCATTTTCAACCAAATAGGCAACGACGATCTGCTGTTGCTCTACAGCTGGTTTTTCACTCAATGATTTGACTAAGGCAGAAATCTCTAGATGCGTTTTAGCATCCGTCGCAACCAATAGTCGATTACGAACGGTATCAACATTGACTCTTGCCTTTAGCAACAGGGGAGCAAGAGACTGTTGCAGAGCAACAACGGACATGCCGCGAACCGAATAGGACACCAGCGTGAGTACATTTTTCTTTGGCAGTTGTTCATCGAATGTCGTGATACGAGATGCGATCTTTGTGTGGGACGCATCATCGGCGAGTACCGTCAGGGTACTTCCATCAGTGTCGACAGTGATCTTGGACTCAGGAAACTCAGCAACCAGAATCTGCAAAACCAGGGCACTGTCTTGAACGGTGATTGGATAGGTTTTCGGTGAGGTTGGAGTTGGCGTGGGCGCGGGCTGATCTAGCCCCTCCAATAGTTTGGCGAATGCAACATGTTGTTCGGAGGTGGCCCAAACCATGAGCTCTTGTTTGTTGATGCCGTCTACTATTTTGATGCCGATCAGGTTTGGTGGCAGGTCTGTCAAACTGCCGCGTCGCGACAACTGGTTTTTTGTAAGCACATAAAATTGCATATTGCGTTGATCAGGCTGAGGCAGCAGACTCATTAACTGTGGCAACATGCTTTCGACAACGGTTATATCCGTCTTCGCGGCCAGGAGCATGAGTTGCCGTCCGTCATCTCCCAACCACGCATTAACGCTTGGCAGAATTTTTTGAAGTGTTGCCAACCACTTCGAGTCAGCTCTTTGTTCAAGCGGAAAGATCCTAAGTTGCAATTGGCTGGCGGATTGTGAGCGTTTGAAGATCTCGATCACTTCGTTAGCAATTCGCAGGTCTTCTTCGGAACTGCGAACAATGAGGCTTCCTGACTTGTTGGAAGCGATTTGACCTTTCGGTAGGAACGCCTTGAGAGCCGCTTCGACAGCGGGAGCGATTGAAAGTTCCAATTCGAAAACCCTTAGGGCTTTGGAGCCTTCGATGATGGGAACCATTTCCAGAGCAGCCAAACTTGCTCGGATCAATTTCTGGTCTTCTGCCCGCGCAATCACGAGCAGACGATCGGCAGTAGCGGAGATTGAAGCGTTGGGAGCAATACTTAGAATCTGCTTTTCCAAACTGAGAACCTGTTTCTTGTTGTCGTCTGCGATTGCAGCGGGGAGTTGGTAGGCGACCGACTCGAACAAGGGCACCTGCGACACACTTAAGATCATCTGGTCTATCGCCAGTTTGATAGCGGTCTGTTGATCGGGAATGAGGAACGCGCTCAAGACGCCGGTTTTTGAGTCAACAGTGATTTGATCGCTGGGAATAAGCTTTCGAATGGTTTCGATTGCGCGGGCGGCATCCAGGGTGCCGAGCGAGTAGGATGCAAAAACAGGCTTAGGCGGCGGAGGTGGTGTTTCAGGTTTAGGTTCTATCTTAGGCAATGGAATCGAAGCGATGATCTCATTGATGGTTTGCATCTTTCCTGCCGTTTCAACCACCAGTACTTGACTGCCTCGTGCAAGCGGGACGGCGCGACCGTAGCTGCTCAGAAAAGGTTTAATCTCTTGCAATACGACATCCATGGGGCGGCCACCTAGAGGAAAGAGCACGCTCACCAATTCGAATCGGCCCCGTTGAACGAGATCCTGCAAAATAACTCTTGGCAGAAGCTCGAGAGGGATCGAATCACTCAGGGCCATCACGACCAACATCTTCTCGCGGCGAACCAAGGTAAAATTGCGGGTCATCAACACACTGTTCAGCAAATCGATGCCTTCGCTGGGCGAATACGACCGAGTGTCGCTATATGTGAACGTCCCAGGCGGGATCTGATCCATGACTAATGTGAGATCTTGTTGGCTGGCGAACCAATCAAGCACATCGTCCCATTTCATTTCACGAAATTGGAACATGAGCTTCTGAGCAGCCTTTACTTCTTTGAACTTTGCCCGCTGCTGATCGTTGAGAACAGCCATTATTTTCGTGGCAAAATCGGCTTTTAGCTTATCTTTGGCGGCTTCGTTGCGTGAGCCAGCCAAGGCTTCCGCACGTGCCTGGAGCAGAGACTGAACCTCTGCTCGTTGGGAATCGACCAAGCTCAAGCGTTCGGCCACGTCTGGGTGGACCAAACTGGCCAAGTCGGGCTCTTGTGCTGTTGTTTGTCCAACAATCAACGCGACCAGGGTCAGGAGATTGACCAGCGTGGCAAATAGATGGTTTTTCATCAAGGAAACTCAAAATCGAGTTAGGCGGGGAAGTCGGGCGGGGCGGGCTCTTCTCTAATAATATAGTCGCTTAGGCCATACTACCCTCGATTGGAACGCAATTTGGTGGGCGAATTGGTCCAAAATGGCCTAGCGAATAATGTTCGGGTAGGGTAAAAGTTTTAAAACACGAAAGCGAAACTGTCCGAATAGGGTGGTGAAGTCATCGGTTCGGGGTGTAGCGCAGCCTGGCTAGCGCATCTGGTTTGGGACCAGAGGGTCGGAGGTTCGAATCCTCTCACCCCGACTGTTTATCCGTGGAAGCCCACCGTCGTTTTCGACGGTGGGCTTTTCGCCTGGAATCACGTGCCTTTCACCCGGTAAGTCGAGTTCAAAAGGCGTCCTGTTCCGTCAGGGCTGCCGATGTAAGTTCGCTGCAAGTCGTCAGCCTAGTTCAGATTCTCGAGGTTCAAACGGGGGCGTCCTGATGAGTTTGGAAGTCGTTTCTGTTAGAATTAGGCGGGCTTCAAAGGAAGTACGACGATGACCGGGTTGATTGGAAGAACGGACTGCCGACGTGAACGACTCGAATCCCCTCGAACTGACTCAAGATTACGAAGGGAACCTCATCCCCAAGGATCAAGGTAATCATGTCAGCCCCGCATCATCGAGCGAGCCTGCTTTCAAGTCGGACTCGGACTCGTCCGTTCACGGCCGCTTCCTACCGGGTGCCAGGATCGCCGAGCGGTATCGCATCGTGTCGCTTGCAGGCCGGGGCGGAATGGGCGAGGTCTATCGGACGGACGACCTGAAGCTGGGACATCCCGTGGCCCTGAAATTTCTGCCGCGCGATGTCAAGGAGGGTTCTCGGAGCTTCCAGCATTTTCTGAGCGAGGTCCGGTTGTCGCGTCAGATCGCGCATCCGAACGTCTGCCGTGTCTATGACATCGCCGAGGTCGACGGCCAGCAGTTCCTTTCGATGGAATATATCGACGGCGAAGACCTGAAGGGCTTGCTCCGGCGCATCGGTCGGCTGCCCAAGGACAAGGGCATCCAGATCGCCCAGCAACTGTGCGCCGGTCTGGCCGCGGCTCATGAAAAGGGGGTGCTGCACCGAGATCTCAAGCCGGCGAATGTCATGATCGACGCCCGCGGTCAGGCGCGAATCACCGACTTCGGTCTGGCGCGTCTGGCCGAGGGTGAAGCTGGTGCAGGCGAAATCGTGGGTACGCCCGCCTACATGGCACCAGAGCAACTGGTGCGCGGCGAGACGACCATCCAAAGCGACCTCTATTCTCTCGGTTTGATTCTATATGAATTGTTCACCGGCGAGCAGGTGCATAAAGGAAAAACGTTCCAGGACATCCAGCGTTCGCATGAAGAGTCGTTCCTGACGAATCCCTCGGAACTGGTGCCCGATCTCGACCCGGCCGTGGAGCGTGCAATCCTGCGCTGCTTGCAGCAGGATCCGGGCCAGCGCCCGAAGTCGGCGCGAGCCGTGGCGGCTGCCTTGCCGGGAGGCGATCCCTTGGCGGCCGCGTTGGCGGCTGGCGAAACACCGTCGCCGGAGATGGTCGCGGCAGCGGGCGGCCAAGGGGCTATCGATAAAAGGCTAGGCCTGTTTTGCCTGGCGGGCGTGGCGGTCGGTCTGGCCCTGGTGTGCTGGATTGCCCAGCGAACCTATTTGGTCAACCAGTTAGGCCTCAATCGGCACCCGGAATCGCTCGCGGATGGTGCACGTTTGATGATCGAGAGATTTGGGTACACCTACGCGCCGGCGATGCAGGCGCATGGTTTTCGCAATGAAAACAAGGACGCCCTTCGCTTTTGGTATCGCCAAAGCCCAGCGTCGATGTCGGCGGACCGTTTTTCCAGCGACCAGTTTGGCGAGGAGAGCTTCGCTAGAATCAATCCGGAGAACCCACACTGGATTGTGCATGGCGAACTGGGTGTTGAACTGGATCCGGCTGGCAGATTGATCCAGTTTCGCGCCATCCCCCTGCCGGAACCAAGCGACCTGAACTTTCAAGCAACACCCCATTGGCAGGAGTGGTACCCGAAAGAGTTCACGGGCATTGACCTGAGTTCGCTGGAATCCATCGAAGAACGAGGCCCACCACCACCGGACGCCTTCGACCAGTTGCAGGTCTGGAAAGGTACGCAACCGGGGATGGGCGGCGACATCTACGTGCAAGCGGCGGCGTGGGCCGGAAAGCCGGTCTATTTCCGCATCTTCAGTCGGTCGACGTTCGAAGGACGAACTCCCTCGATGGCGATCGGGCGGCTTTACCAGCCCCAGAAGAACTCGGCTGCTCGCCAACGCGGCGAGAGCATCTTTGTGGCACTTGCATTTCTGGTGTGGAGCGGGGCGGTCGTCCTGGCGTGGCGCAACGTTCGCCTGGGACGTGGTGACCGGAAAGGCGCGTTTCGAGTCGCCTTTTTCCTTTTCAGCACGGGCATGCTGTCGTGGCTCTTCCTTGCGAGTCACAACGCCGCAAACGAAATGGAGATTCTGCGAATCGGGATGGCCCAGATCTTGGGGAAGGTCGCCTTCTTCTGGCTCTGCTACCTGACGCTCGAACCGCATATCCGGCGACTTTGGCCTCAAGTGTTGATCTCCTGGAGTCGGCTCGTGAATGGGCAGTGGCATGATCCAATTGTCGGCCAGAATGTGCTCTTGGGCGTCCTGGCCGGTGTCCTTACCGCTGCCATAAATCAATTCCAAGTGCTCGCACCGACCTGGTTCGGATTAACGCCGCTAACGTTTACCTCCTCGCATTCGATGGCGCTCGACGGTCCTTTTGCTCTGGCGGGGCTGCTCCTCCGACAGATAATAGACGCGACTAGCAAAACCCTATTCACCCTGATGATCTTGTTCCTACTCCGAGCGGTACTTCGGCGGAGAATCTTAGTTTCGTGCGCCTACATCGGGGTTATGACGATCGCGGTCGGCCTTCGTTTCGAGAATCCGCTCATCGGTTGGATATTAGTCGCCATAGTTCTTTCGATCATCTTGTGGGTGTACCTTCGCCTTGGCTTTCTTGCCGGCATCGTTACGTGGCTGACCTTCGACGCCTTGCAGATCGTACCGCTCACCACCAACTTCTCCGCCTGGTACGCCGGCAACGGACTCGCCGTGGTCGGACTCTTCTTCGCCCTGGCCGCTTTCGGCTTTTACACCTCGCAAGCCGGCCAGCCGATCTTTCAATGGGACCCTGGGAAGCCAGCCGCGTGAAAACGAAACCGAGATCGACGATGATCGAAGACCATGACGAGATTTCGTTTTTCCTGTCTTTCAGGAATGTCGCGGTCCCGAGTCTCGCGGTGCCCGGTTTGGGTGCCAGGATTCAATTCAAGCGGATGGCCTGCATAGGTGGGGACTATTAAGTTCGAAGGCTTAGATCTGCGCTGACTTCCAATTCGGTACCGCTGAAACAGTTCCCCATTGCCATTCCCAGTCTCGCCACCCAGCGCAAGATTGCATCGATCCTTTCGGCGTACGACGATCTGATTGAGAACAACACCCGTCGGATTGCCATTCTGGAAGAGATGGCTCAGGCGATTTACCGCGAATGGTTCGTCAACTTCCGCTTCCCAGGACACGAAAACGTCAAGCTCGTCGATTCAACTCTCGGAATGATTCCTGAGGGGTGGGACGCGGTTGAGTTACAGCAGTTGGTGTCGTTCGGGAACGGCAAGAGCATTAAGCCGGGCGGCCAGGGGGAGTATATGGTTTTCGGTTCCAACGGAATCATCGGGGGTTCCAACGAATTCAAGTATGCATGCGGCATCATCATCGGTCGAGTCGGAGCCTATTGCGGCTCAATTGCATATTCACCGAAACCGTTCTGGGCGTCGGACAACACAATCGTTGCGTTGTCGCAGCAAAAGGACTATTTCCTCCCGTTTGTTTTGTACATGCTCAAGAACATGAATCTGAATCGCTACGCAGGCGGAGCAGCTCAGCCACTATTGACGCAGACTACATTAAAGAAACTTCCAATCGTTGCACCCCAAAAAGAGACCATTGAGGCGTTTTGCGATTCTGTGGTTCCAATATTGCGACAAAAGAGTTGTCTTGAGAACAAGAACGACAACCTCCGAACAACTCGCGACCTGCTGCTACCCAAGCTGATCTCCGGCAAGCTGGACGTGGAAGACCTCGACATTGAAACCGGGGAACCGCTGGTGGAGTCATCACTATGACGATCGTTAAGTACGAATTTGTTGTTGAGGACGAGCTTGGCGAAGTCTATTGTCTTGATTTTGCCGTCGTGGACGATAAGGCGAAAAAATGGCTTGCTGGAGTTTGGCAAAGAATGGCGACTTCGCTTGAAAAAGCTCACTCGATTGTTGGCAGGAAGGCTCCTGAATGGATTGAATGGAAGGTTTGGGAGTGGTGCGAATCGAAGCGCGCGGGTTACGAACCTCGTTCCATGCATATTGGATGGTGCGGTGATCAAGTTGCTGGGTTTCTCAACGTCTGGCCCGACTTCGCATCGCCGTTTGAAACTAGCAAAAACGTGCTTTACATTGAACATATCGGCGCTGCACCAGGAAATCAGAAAACTGAACTTTGGGGCAAACGTTTTCGTCATGTAGGGCGAGGGCTGCTTGCGTACGCCATCAAGCTCAGTCAAGATCAAGGTTATGACGGTCGTATCGGATTGCACGTTGCGAACGAATCCGCCCTGGGCTTTTACCGGAAAATTGGACAGAATCGGCAATTACCCTTGTTCCACCCCGAAAAAACTGAGATTCTTGGACCGACTCCGCACGGTGTTCGTGGGGATACCACTCAGATTTATTTAGAAACCACTCCCGAAGGAGCGCAAGACTTCTTGGAAGAGAATCGTCGTGACTGAACCTAGAAAAACAGACTTCAGACCTAGTTGGATGAAAAATGCCGCAGCCAATGACTTCGCGGCATTGGAAGATCATGCTTGGATTGGAAGCAAGCCAATCGATTATGCTCGAATCGTCGTCCGGTTAAAACCAGATGCGAATTCGGCGACAATTAGTGCTCGTACGTTGAGTGATGTCGTTGATCACACTCAGAGACTTGCGAGCTTCGCAACATACGATGTTGCAAATGGTCCAAACCCCGATTTTGCAGATTTACGATCGATGGGTTCCGACCTATCTCGGTTTAGTGCCCTGACTATCGAACCTTTTGAGGAAGGTAGTTTCGTTATCCCTACAAGATTTGAAGCAAACCCGCTTGAATTGCCAGGCGAATCGAATCGAACGATCACGACAGATGATTTGGTCAAGCGATTTCAGGAGATTCTTCTGAGTCTGAACAATGCGTCCGTTGCGGTAACAGATGTGAGCATTGGTGCTCTGCAAACAATCGACTCATTCAATAAGGTTTTGGATAAAGCTCGTACTTCGATTGAATTGAAGAGTTCGACAAGTTGGTCTGTAAGTCTACCAGTGTTCGAATCGAGCGAAGATTTTCAAAATCGAATTGAAAAAGCACTTAAGCAACGACGCCCGACCTTGGAGAAGTACGAGTCCATTGATGGGCGAATTACGGCATTCGATATTTTGAAAGGCGAACTAATGCTCTCTGTTGACAGCATATCGAATCGTATACGCGGAACCTTTGCAAAAACGCTGCAAACAAAGTTGATGCTCGCAATCGATCAAAGAGTCCGTTTGTTAGGATTCATCGAGCGAAAAGGTGACTCGCCGAAACGTATCAACATACAAGATGCAGAACTTTTGGATGTTGATTAGTCTTTGCAATGGTAGGAATTTCGCATGAGCAAAAACTACTCCGAAGGCGCATTGATCACACAACCAGCAATCGCCCTTTTCAAGGACCGTGGTTACGAGACCACCAATCGTCTCTACGAAAAGAGGGGAACCTGCGGCTTTACGTTGGCACGAGAGACGAACGAGGATGTCATTCTGGTGCCGAAGTTGGGATGCGCTTTTCAAAGACTTAATCCCGGTTTGGATGGTGATGCAGTCAATCTCGACAATGAGGGACTGACTTCGGATCGCAGTGCGATGAGCCTGATTCAAGCGAATCATGAGGCTTACAAGCTGCTCAAAGACGGGGTAAAAGTAGCCTTCCAGAATGATGCGAGGTACATGCCATTCTGGTCGTAATTGTGTGTGACGGGTATGTGACTGGGCAGGCCCTGCGGGCTCGTTTACGCAGCAAAAACATTGGAAAGTGGTGTGTGACGGGTGTGTGACTGATCAGAGAACTTGGCAGAAAATGGTGAAAGATGAACAAAATTGATTTTTCCGAGAATGCTTTGTTCGTGGTCGGTGCATAACCGGGAAACTTTCTCTCGACAGATCGTTAACAAGGGTAAGCCAAACGGAACGACCGGTTGGGCAAAGTGGCATATGTCTAAACCGGCCTCAGACGCCGAGAATTAGACATAGTTTTAGACATGGAACCGGGGTCGCAATCGACGCAAGCCTATTAAAAAAAAGCGTTTGCGTATGTGTAAAAGTTGATTCGCTCGAAGAATTTGACCGTTTATAAAAAGCCAGAGATCGTCAGAAAAGAATATGACCATTAACCGCCGACGAATTGCAGGAGACGACTGCATGATCCTTGAAAACAACAAAACACAGAGACACAGAGAGCACAGAGGAAAACCTAAGTCTAAGATTGTCCCTTCTCTATGTCCTCCGCGCCTCTGCGTTTCAAAGTTTGTTCAGCAATCAGCTAGATGGCGAGGGAAATCATGAAGGTCTCTGAATCGAACCAAGGTTTTCAGATAAAAGAGCGTCCGCCTGTTGTTGAGCTGATGGACCCAATGATGGTCGAAATCATGCGCAACATGTCTCCAGCTCAACGGCTTGCAATTGCTTTTCGGATGTGGGATAGCGCTCGACTTATTGTGAAAGGCGGAGTCATGTACCAACATCCTGATTGGTCCGACAAAGAGGTCCAGCAAGAAATCGCGCTCCGTATGCGCGGGAGCCTGACTCCATGAATGAAACAGAATTTACCCAACGAGTTGTCTCCACCATGGAATGGTTGGGGATTCCCTATTTCATCACTGGTTCCATCGCTTCGATTGCGTTGGGAGAGCCACGCTACACAAACGACATTGATGTTGTTGCTGACATATCGCTAGCGACGGTATCAAAAATCCTCGCAGAGTTTCCCGCGCCTGAATTCTACGTTTCCGAGTCGGCAGTCCGTGATGCCGTCAACAGAAAGTTTCAATTCAATATCATCCATCCGAGTTCTGGCTTGAAAGTGGATGTGATGATCCCTGCGGACGACGAATTCAATCGGCTGCGAATGAAGCGCAAGATCCGGTTGGCGATAGATGATGAACATTTCGCTTGGTTCGCATCTGCGGAAGACTTGATCCTCAAGAAACTCGTTTTCTTCCAGATGGGCGGATCGGACAAACATCTAAGAGACATCAGCGGTGTGATGTTGGTTCAAGCGGAGAAGATCGACCAAGCCTATCTTGATGAATGGGCCTCGAAGTTGGGAGTTAGTACCGAACTTGAATTGGTTCGCCGCCGAATTCGTGAGCGTGGACAATGAGTACCGACTATTCTGAAGACACACTGGTCGAAAAACCCGCGATCGCGTTGTTCAAGGAACTTGGCTACGAGACCGCCAATTGTTTTTATGAAAAGGTCGGTACCAGTGACTATACGCTCGGACGGGAAACGACGGAAGATGTCGTTCTAGTGCCGAGGCTGCGTAGCGCTTTGCAGAAGCTGAATCCCGATTTAGATGATGAAGCGGTCCATCTTGCCATCGTGGAACTGACTCGTGATCGTAGTGCGATGAGTCTGGTTCAAGCGAATCGAGAAGTTTACAAGCTGTTAAAAGACGGCGTAAAAGTCGCATACCAGAATGACGAGGGCGAAGAAACGGACGAGACCGTTCGCATCATCGACTGGAATAATCCGGCCAACAACGACTTTTTCCTCACTTCGCAGTTCTGGATCTCTTCACCCAACGGCATCTACAAGAAACGTCCCGATCTGATCGGCTTCGTCAATGGTCTGCCATTAGTCTTCATAGAACTCAAGAAAAGTCACGGTAAGATCGAGCACGCTTACAAGCACAACCTCAAAGACTACCGAGACACCAACCCGCAAGTGTTCTGGTTTAACGCGCTGATCATTCTGTCCAATGGGGCTCAAGCCAAGATTGGTAGCATGACCGCCGGATGGGAACACTTCGCTGACTGGAAAAGGATCAACACCGAAGGAGAGCAAGGCGTCATTTCACTGGAGACATTGATTCGCGGGACCTGCGAAAAGAATCGTCTTATCGACATGATCGAGAATTTCACGCTGTTCGACGAATCCCGGGGCGGCTTAGTGAAAATTACTGGCAAGAACCATCAGTTTCTCGGTGTAAACAACGCCGTCGACGCCTTAGAAAAGATTAAGTCAAACCAGGGGAAACTCGGAGTCTTCTGGCACACGCAGGGAAGCGGTAAGAGCTTTTCGATGGCGTTCTTCTCGCAGAAGGTACTTCGCAAACTACCTGGAAACTGGACGTTCGTAGTCATTACGGACCGGAACGATCTCGATAAACAAATCTACAAGAACTTCGCCAGCACCGGAGTTGTGACCGAAGAGTGCCAAGCCGACAGTGGTGCCCATCTTAGACAATTGCTTTCCGAGGATCATCGATTCATCTTTACCCTGATTCAGAAATTCGGAGTCAAACCGGGCGAAAAATACCCCAAGCTGTCCGACCGCGGCGACATCATTGTGATGACCGATGAAGCGCACCGAAGCCAATATGATACTCTGGCTCTAAACATGCGAAATGCGTTGCCAAACGCCGCGTTCATTGGCTTCACCGGTACGCCACTGATGGCAGGTGAAGAGAAGACCAAAGAAGTCTTCGGCGACTATGTCAGCATCTACAACTTCCAACAGTCGATCGACGATGGCGCAACCGTTCCGCTTTACTACGAGAATCGCATCCCAGAATTGCAGCTCTCTAACGAGAATTTCAACGATGACTTGGATGCATTGATTGATGCGGCAGAACTGGACGAAGCCCAAGAAACAAAACTAGAACGTGAATTCGCCCGCGAATATCACTTAATCACCCGTGACGACCGGCTAGAGAAAGTGGCTGAGGACATAGTGGCGCATTTCATGGGCCGCAAGTCGAGCAGCGATTCGGTCGGCAAAGGGATGGTCATCTGCATCGACAAAGTCACCGCAGTAAAAATGTACGACAAAGTCCAGAAGTACTGGAAAGCCTATCGCGGCTCTCTTGCGGGCCAATTGGCCGCGTTGCCTGCGGCATCTCTTGCCGCATCGAAAGGAAACATTTCAGGCAACCCCGACGGATATGTTCTAGCAGCAGAAGGACTGCGAGATTTCCATGCTGATCAACGTCGAGAACTGCAAAAGCAACTCCGCTTTATGGACGAAACCGACATGGCGGTCATCGTCTCGCAGCAACAGAACGAGGTCGATCTGTTCAAAGAAAAGGGGCTCAATATCGAGTTGCACAAGACTCGCATGGTCAAAGAGGACATGGAGACGAAGTTCAAAGATGCCGACGATCCGTTTCGCCTGGTTTTCGTTTGTGCCATGCTGACAGGATTTGACGCCCCTGCGGTCTCGACGATCTACCTCGACAAGCCGATGAAGAATCACACGCTGATGCAAACAATCGCCAGGGCGAACCGAGTGTTCAAGGACAAGAATAACGGTCTCATAGTCGATTATGTCGGAGTATTCCGCAACCTGCAAAAGGCCCTGGCCATTTACGGTACTGCATCGGGCGGCGGGACTGGCGAAGGCGAATGTCCAGTTCAAAGGAAAGATGAACTTGTCGAAGAACTGCGTTTGGCTATTGCCGAGGCGTTGGACTTTTGCGAGGAAAGGGGTGTCAACATCGACGCCATTCTGAATGCCGACGGTTTTCAAAAAGTCGCTTTCGTCGATGACGCTGCGATCAATCTAGTCGACAAACAAGTGATCGATGCAGTGGACGATGCTGTCGAAAAGACGATTGTCAACGATGAACTCAAGAAGCAGTTCCTATCTCTTGCGGGCCGAGTCGTTCGACTTTTCAAGGCGATATTGCCAGACGCTTCGGCGAACGAGTTCAATCCGATCAAGACATGCCTTGCCGTGTTGGCTGAAAAGATTCGCAATTTTACCGAAGAAGCCGACATTGATGACATCATGAATCAAGTCGGCGAGTTGCTGGACGATTCGATCGCGACCAAGGGATACATCATTCATGCTACCGAACAGACGTCCCTTCTCGATCTGAGCCAAGTTGATTTCGAAGCCCTCAAAGCCCATTTGCAAAAAGGTCGCAAGCGAACCGAAGCCGAGAAGCTAAAACGCGCCGTCGGAGCCAAATTGAACAGCATGGTAACGCTGAACAAAACACGTTCGGATTTGATGGAGAAGTTCAAAAAGCTGATCGACGAATACAACAAGGGACTGGATGTCGAAGGCTTTTTTGCCAAGCTCGCGGATTTCGTGAAGGAACTCAGCCAAGAAGAACAACGAGGCATGACCGAGAAGTTGTCAGAAGAAGAATTAGCTCTGTTCGACATCCTGACCAAGCCTGAAATCGACATCACCAAATCGGAAAAGGAAGCTGTCAAAAAGGTCGCACGGGCGCTGCTTCAAACGCTCAAGGAAGCCAAGCTAGTTCTCGATTGGCGCAAGAAACAGCAATCACGGGCAGCAGTGTACACGACCGTCAAAAACGTCCTAGATAATCTCCCTCGAGCCTACACTCCCGAACTCTACCAACAAAAATGCGACCGTGTCTACCAACACGTCTACGACAGCTACCAAGGCGAAGGGAAGAGCATTTACGGATTAAACCGAAGGACATTATGAAAAAGCCGGATAGCAAAGCCCTACGGAAGAGGTGGAAACGTTTGCAAGAAAAGATGCAAACGAGACTGACGATTTAGGCTGCACAGGCGACAAACAATCGCACTTCTTATAGAGTTCCCCTGGATATTTTCCAAACAAATCCTTTAGACCGATTTGTCAATGTGCTAACATCGTTAGCGTAGCAGAAATAGCGAGTTCGGAACCGTTTAAGTTACTCCTTGCGAACGTAGCTAAGTAAGACTGTGATAGTTCTTTTTGATCCAATGCCATTGGATCTTTCCGTAAGAAGGTGTGTTGTTGGAAATTGGCGGAATCGAAGATCACATCCACATCATAACCGGCATCCCACATACGATCACCGTTTCGGACATGTTGTGATTTATTAAATCGAATTCATCGGCATGGGTCAATGAAACGAAAGGGCCAAAAGCAAAGTTCGCATGGCAACCGGGATTTGGAGCATTCACGGTCAGTTATTCTCAGCAACCAGTCGTCCGCCAGTACATTCATAACCAAGCCGAACATCATCGAAAGAAAACATTCGAGGAAGAATTCGTGCAGATCCTGAAGTCCCATCAAATCGAATACAACCAGAAATATGTGTTTGAAGAGGAACATTATGGATAGCCCAACGGCCCGGGACGTATCGCAAGCGATTAGCACAATAGCCACAGTAGTGGCGACAGCGACTAGCCCAACAGCCACGGTAGTGGCGACAGCGATTAGCCCACGGCGTGAGCCGTGGGGCGAAATGACAAACACGAACCGAAGCCCCGGTAGGAGCGACAGCGATTCCCGAACGATCGATGATGGCAATACGCAAACCGAAACCCCGCGCCCGATTCGCTGTCGCCCCTGCCGGGGCTGGGAACCGCAAGGCGGGTGAACTGGAATTGCGGAACGCAAACAACGTCGCCAAATTGCTGGAGGCGGCGGCGTGAAGGTAATTGAGATGTGCGAGTGATGACAGGTGAGTCTCCTGCTTACTCCACGCAGCAGAAGATCAACACTGGATGGCTTCTCGAACATCCTCGGTGCCGAGCCATCCACCGACTGCTTCGGCGGCAAGGTGACTACCCAAAGCCACTAGGCCTGCTGCATTATTTGTAGACCGTCGTGCATAATCACGCCATGGATAGTACTCGGGACGACGAGTTTCGTTATAGTACAATGGCGTCTTGTGCGTTGTGACTACAGCACCTAGGAAGACAATGTATTCTGAAGCTTGACAAGGACAAATAAGTCATGAATCATGGAACTTTCGCGTTGCAACTCTTGTTCTTCTTTCTCTTCGCGATCGGACTATGCGATCGCACGTTGAAGGCGGATCGCCCCAACGTCCTGCTGATCATGGTCGATGACTTGCGTGACTATGGCGGTGCCTTCACCCGCGAAGCCGTGAAGACACCGAACCTCGATCGATTGCGCGCTCACGGCACCACGTTTGAGCGTGCCTATGTGCAATACCCGGTCTGCAATCCAAGCCGCAGCAGCATGATGAGTGGACTGCGAGCCGAGCAGACTGGCATCGTTGGCAACGACACGCGACTTCGCCAAAAGTTGCCAGACGTCATCACCATGCCGCAACTCTGCAAAGACGCCGGTTGGCAGACGCATGCGTTTGGAAAACTTTTTCACCTTGGCGGTGGCAAGGATACCAAACAGAGAGCTTTATGGATGGACGCTGGCAATTCGTGGCACACCGCACAAGCATTTGAAGCGACCCAACGCGGTCGAAAAATGATGGAGGGCCGTAATGTCACAAATGGAGCCCTCAACTGGTGCCACTGGGGTGCCGCCGATGGTACCGACGATGACCAGCCAGACGGCCAAATCGCCGCAGCAACCGTGGCAAAAATAATCGAACTCGGAGACGCGCCGTGGTTCATCGGCTGTGGTTTCATGAAGCCGCATGATCCCTTTATCGCACCGAAGAAATACTTTGATTTGTATCCACCTAAGTCGCTAGAAATTTGGAGAGATCCCGCAGGCATGACAACGGCTCGCAAGGATGCGGTGGGGTTCGGCGCGTACGGCGAAGCGTTCGCCAAATTTAAGGACGAGGAATGGAGTGAACTTTTTCGCGCTTACTGTGCTGGAACGAGTTTTATGGATGCGCAACTCAGTCGCGTGCTCGATGTCCTCGACAGAAACAAACTCTGGGACAAGACGCTCGTCATCTTCGTTGGCGATCACGGTTACCACACCGGTGAGCGGCAATGGTGGAACAAGAACACGCTCTTTGAGCGATCGTGCCGCGCCCCACTTGTGATCGCCGCGCCTGGCATGAAGGGCGGTCAGACGAGCCTCGCGCTTGTTGAGTTTGTCGATCTGTATCCCACGGTTGCAGACTTTTGCAGCTTGAAGTTGCCGCATGAAGTCGCCGGTCTGAGTTTGCGTCCGATTCTGGAACAACCTGATGTCAGCGTGAAGGAAACTGCCTTTACGCTCGTCTCGCGCGGTCCGAAACTCTACGGCCAGAGCATACGCACCGCCCGCTGGCGATTCACGAGATGGAGCGACGATCAAAACGAACTCTACGACCACGACCGGGACGCCGAAGAACTACACGATGTCGCCAGCGAAAATCCTGGAATTGTGATGGAACTCTCAATGCTTCTTCAGACCATTGGAAGGCCTCAACCATGAAACTCCGACAGCCCTATCTTGATGCTAATCGTGGCGTGTTACAATACCACTTGTGCCTTGTCCGACTTTGATGTTTGGGTAGACAACTTGTTTAACCGCGTGCCCATCGGGCCGCGTTTTCCTTTCGAAAACGCGGGGCGATGCCCACGCGGTTAACCGAAGAATCTTATGCATGGGTACATAGTACTTTGACTGGCTGTTTTTTTAATCGGAAGAATTGCGCTGTGTCGTTATTTGGAAGTTGGCGAATCCTGCTGAATATGTTGTTGCTGCTAGAGCCTTTTACCGCCTTCGCGGAAGATTGGCCAAACTGGCGCGGTCCCGCTCGAAACGGCATTTCCGCAGAAAGACAATGGAAAAATACTTGGCCAACCGATGGACCTGCCGTCCTATGGAGAGCAAATGTCGGGACGGGATTCTCATCGCTGACTGTTGCCAATGGTCGGCTTTACACGATGGGAAACTCGGATGACCAAGATACCGTCTTTTGCCTGGACGCTCTAAATGGAAATGTCATATGGAAGCACACTTACGAATGCCCACTCGACGATCGTTTTTTTGAAGGAGGACCTACATCAACGCCTACCGTGGACAATGATCGCGTTTACTCCTTAAGTCGAAATGGGGACCAATTCTGTTTCGACGCTGGATCCGGGAAAATCCACTGGTCCAAAAATGTCCACAAAGAAGCAAATGTTCGAATTCCAGGCTGGGGATTTGCATCTTCTCCAATGATCCATAACGATCATTTGATTCTCAACGTTGGTGAAGCGGGTTTGGCACTCGACAAAATGAACGGCAACATTGTCTGGAAGTCAGGCGATAGCGATGCTGGCTACATGACTCCGCACAAATTAAGAATTGGGAATCGATGGTACGCATTGATTGCATCCGGAAAATTCTATCAATGCGTCGATTTGGAGTCTGGAAAAGTTGCGTGGAAACATCGATGGCTAACAACCAACGGATGCAACGCAGCTGATCCAATCGTGAATGGCGATCAAGTATTCATTTCCTCCGGCTACGGTCGTGGCGCTGCCTTGCTCTCGTTTACCGACACGGCCGCTAAAATGATTTGGAACAACACACTTATGCAAAACCAGCTCAACTCGAGTGTCCTCGTTGATGGTCATATTTATGGTTTCGACGGTGACGAGGGCGCTGAAGTTCAACTAAAATGCTTGGAGTTTTCCAGTGGCGAAGTGCGATGGAGCCATTCCGGCCTCGGAGCCGGCTCGTTCATGGTTGCAGACAACCACCTTGTCGTTCTGAGCGAAACTGGGGAATTGTCCATAGCCCCAGTATCCAGCACAATTTTCGCACCGATTGCGAAAGTCAAGGTTTTGGACGGAAAGTGTTGGACTGTGCCCGTACTTAGCAATGGATTAATCTATTGTCGCAATGCATCCGGCGAAATCGCTTGCATCGATGTTACCCTTTAGTTGAGATTAGATTCATGACCCTTCATCGTCGAAAATTCATTCAAACAACTCTGGCTACCGGCTTAGTAATATGCGGCGCCCCAAGCATTCATGCGATCGGAAAAGCGAAAAAATATCGAACTGCTTTGATCGGTAGCGGCTGGTGGGGAATGAATATCCTCAAGGAGGCCATGGCTGCTGAAAATTGCCAAGTCGTTGCAATGGCCGACGTCGACTCCGATGTACTCGAATTGGCAGCCGAGAAAGTCAAGGCACTTTCCGGTGATGTGCCTAATACGTATCAGGATGTTCGCGAGCTAATAGACAAAGAGAAAATCGATATCGCCATCGTCGCCACACCTGACCATTGGCATGCACTCAATGCGATCTCAGCGATTGGAGCAGGCGCTCATGTGTTTGTCGAAAAACCCACTGGGCATACGATCCACGAGAGTCGAGCGATGCTCAATGCGGCTCGAGCAGCCAATCGAACCGTACAAGTTGGATTGCACCGTCGAATTGGTCCGCACTATGTATCTGGGATGAAGTTCCTGAGGAGTGGTAGCGTAGGTGACATTGGGGCCGTGCGGATGTTTGTTAATAGTTCTGGCGGAGCGGAGAGGCCGACACAGAACAGTGCACCTCCGGAAAATCTGGATTGGGACATGTACTGCGGGCCAGCCCCTATGCGCCCCTATTGTCGCAAGATCCATCCCGGCGGATTCCGCAACTATCTCGATTTCGCAAACGGAACGTTGGGTGATTGGGGGGTCCATTGGATTGACCAAGTTCTTTGGTGGTCCGAAGAAAAGTATCCAAAAAAAGTCTATTCGTGGGGCGGTCGTCCGATTGCGGGGGCGGCAGTGCTCAATGAAAAGGAGCAGACGACAGACGCACCGGATTCACAAATCGCAATTTATGAATTCGAGTCGTTTACAGCCACTTGGGAGCATCGGAAATTCGCCGGCAGCGGACCAGAAAAGCATTCCGTCGGTTGTTACTTTTACGGCACGAAAGGCACGTTCCATATGGGTTGGCGGGAAGGCTGGACGTTTTATCCCACAGACTCCAAGCAGCCTGTCGTACATGAGAACGCGCAGCATGCTGAGCCCGACGGGCATAGCATCGATCTGCTATGGTCAGACTTCGTAAAAGCTATCGAGTCCGGAAAACGCCCAACCTGCGATATCGAAGTTGGACATCTTGCAACCAACATGAGTTTGCTCGGAATGGTCTCGTACAAGTTGGGGCGTAGCATTCAATGGGATGGTGCCAACGAAAAGATCATTGGGGACGACGACGCGAACAACCTCTTGCGCCGCGAATACCGCGGACCGTGGAAGTACCCAACCGCTTGATCGCACCTTTGATTCTAGAGATAGGGGTAGGAAAGCCGCATTAATTTGCGGCTCTGTTGTGGTTCCGACTGCTTGTCATCCGGATCGCTCCGTTTGTTCGGTGGGCCAGAGCCGTTTTGTACATCGAGCGGCGGGAAGTCTGTCAATACGACAACTCGCTGTGCTGCACGTTCAACTGCTTTGCTACTAGTTTCACTTAGTGACACCTATGGTGTCGCCGACCCATAATCCGTAGGCAGCCAGACGGTCATTTCGGATTTTCCGCGATTCGCCCATGCATAGTAGGGTACGAATCTAGTCGAGACGAGCTGCCCTTTCGGGCGCGACAACTCACGATAGAGCGTTTCGTTCCAATCACCAGTGGGCCGCGACTTGACGGTGCCTTCCAACGCAGTGACGCCGTGAAGCAGTTCGGCCTCGAAGCGTGGTTGAAGCGAAATGTCAGTCGGCACGCGAATGTCCGCTAGCGAAGTTCCCTTGGGCAAGTCGACTGACTCGAGACAGTAAACTATCGGGCCACGCTTGACGGCGACGTGATTGCGGGTCTCTTCCACTAAAGGATGCGATTCGATCAACTGGGGCGGCATCGAAAGATGCATGCTGATCGTCATTCCTGGATGGAGCTCTTGCGGGATGGACACGAATGAACCTGGTCTGGCAGCCACGTCTGTCTTTGTGCCGTCAACCTTGACGTCGACTGATTTGGCCCAGCCAGGAACACGTAGATTCAACTTAGCTGAACTGGACTTACATTCGACCACACTGATACGAACGTCGCCGTTCCAAGGATAATCCGATTCCTGTTTCAAGCGGATACGGCTACCGTCTTGCAAGGTCGTGTCGAGAGTATTGTTGCCGTAGAGATTCACCCAAACCGTGTTCGTCGACTTGCTGTAGGCGTAGCCATTCACCTCAGCGATTGTCCTGAGCACATTGGGCGGACAGCAAAAGGATGTCACGTAAGGAATGCGTGAACTCGACCATCGAAGTTCGGGTGCAGTTTCATAGTGCCTTAGGCGATTCGTGTAGAAGAAGTCGGTGCCTTCCAATCCGACTCCGGAAAGAACGGAGTTGTAGAGAGCTAACTCCATTGTATCGAGATACTTCGCTTCGCCGCTAGCTTGGAACATTCGCCAATTCCACAGGACATTGCCAATGTTCGCACACGTCTCATTGTGGGCAGTGATATTGGGCAACTGGTAATTGCGTCCGAAAGCCTGATGCACTCGGGTAATGGATTTTTGATCTTTAAATCCCTCAGGAGACGCACCGTCGTAGAGTGCACCGCAGCCGCCTGTGACGTACATCTTTTTCTCAACAAGGTTCTGCCAAATTGGGCCAAGCGTTGACCACAGCTTCTCATCACCTGTCTCGGCGTAGAGGTCGGTTACTCCGGCGTAGAGATACGTTGCCCGAACTGCATGCCCGACCGCCTCAGACTGCTGCAAGAAAGGAATGCGATCCTGGTTGTCATCACCGCCATCCATGACCAGGTCACGCATCTGAATCAGCCGCTTGGCCAATTCGAGGTATCGTGATTGGCCTGTAGTCCGGTAAAGGTCGATGAGTCCCATATAATGCGAAGGGCAAATCGCGTGTCGAGCTTCCTCCGCAGTCGGCTTGCGAAACGCCTCATCAAGGAAGTCCGCCGCCTTGCATGCGATCGTAAGGAGTTCATCTTTTCCGGTGACTTCGTGATGTAGACAAGCCGTCGTCATGAGATGCCCCATGTTGTACATCTCAAAGTTGTTTCGATTGCCAAACGGCTTCGCTTTGGTATCTCCATTGCGAGATGCAATGAGCACGGGCGTATGTATGTATCCGTCCGCTCGTTGTGCCTTGCCAATGATCGCGATGATCTCGTCGAGTCGAGCACCCCAAGTCGGATCTGGTTTGATAGCTTGCAGGGCACAAACGGCCTCCATCCACTTGTAGAAGTCGCCGTCGTTGAACTGCGCACCGCGGTAACTGCCGTCAGAAAGACCCGCCGCAATCCGAAAATGCTCGAGATACGGCTTGTGCTGCGTGCCACTCATGATCTCCCACATCGCAGGAACCATCTTCTCGCGGCAGGTGGTGAAACGCTGTTCCCAAAATCCGCTCGTCCACCTCACCTCGGACAAAGCGACTCGATCGACGACATGATGTGGACTCGGCTTGAGTGTTTCAGCCAAAGCATCTCTCGTGATGAGCGCGACACATCGGTCCATTCTCTTCGCGAAATCGCTCAAGAATTCCTCACGCCATTGGTTCACGCTCTTCGCGCCGGGATGAACGCCTTCGGCCGCTGTCGGATCTGGGTCGTCGATCCACCAGTTAGGATGAACGGTTGAGCGTATGCTAGTGCGCGCGGCTTGTGGTGGCGCGGCGTCGAACTTTCCAGACTGTCCGTCGAGCGCAGCGAAATCGCTTTTGATTACGTAAGACCAGACCTTGGCGTCGCGCGGCGAGAATCGAAAACGAATCTTGTCACCTTCGATCACACCGATCGATGCTGGCACACCGCTGTTGAAGATCATCGAAGCTGTATTTTGGGATGAATACCCAACGGGAAGAGGCAACACGAATTCGGTCACGCCAAACACTTCTGCTTTGTCCGCTTCGGTGGTCAGACCATGAAAGACGGTCTTACGCCCGTCCCATATGCGAACGAATTTTCCACCCCAGCTCGGCTTCTCAGGCTCTTCAGATTCGCCTCTCAGTAAACGGGCGACTGATGGGGTATCGCCCATTTTGATTGTTCCCTTGAGTTGTGAATTAAAATAATCACCAAGCGAACCGTGGCCGGCGATATGCTGTGTTACAAACTCAGTATTGCTCCACTGCCCCTTTTGGTTGCCACCAGTGAACCAGCCCCGATAAGTCGCATTCGCCTCGATCAACCAGACCTTCGGATGATTCAGTTCGACATAGTTATAGGCATTCACACCCCATTTTTTGTTGGGGCCGCCAATCCAATACACACGAAGCTTTGGCAAAATTTCTGGAGCGTCGTGGAGCGCCTGGGCCAGATCCTCCATGCCGCCCCAGACGAGCAAATGCAGCGGCCGCGGGTCGACGCGTCTCGCGCATTGGATGAGCCACTGCGAACCTTCCGTTGACTTGCCAATCCCAGAAGCATTCGCTTGTTCCGTTTCACCTTGCTTGGTAATGGCACGCAGTGCGTCCGCAGTCGGATACTTGTCCGAATGCTTTTTTAAGTTATTGTAGTCGCGATCATAGTGGTCGATGACCGTGAGGATGTCTGATTTGCGTCCGGGGCCATACGGAGACGAAATCAATCCGTCGAGGTCGAAGCTATCTGCATAGACAAGCAAATGGACCATGGATTGGAAGTCATCCGGATCCGTACCGCCAATGTCCGTCGACACCACCACACGGTGCCGATGAACCGCAATCGGCCCGTCGTCTGCAGCTGAGATCACTCCCACAGATAACAAGAAACAGCTCAGCGCTCCGATGGCGACGTTTTGACGCAGCGGTGTGATCATAGAAATTGGATTCAATCTTTGTTTGACCGCATGGGCATCGCTGTGCGCTTTCGCGAGGAAAACGCGGCTTGATGGGCACGCGGTTAAACAAATTGTGTGCGATAAATTGTGCATGGGTGCTTAATTCCGGCGTAAAGTGTCCGTTTTGCAGTGTACTCTCATCGCTAGAATTGTCACCTCCCCCGACGTCTTGCGTCGGGGGAGGTCGAATGGAGCCTTAAGCTAAGGCTTCTCTATGACGAGTAATTGAAAAAGTTAAAATGAGAATTGGAAAATGCAAAATTTGGCGGTGGAAGGTAAGACTACAGTTGATTGGGTTTTTGTTGATTGGCTTTGGCTGTGACAATTGATTTTCCGACGATGTTGCAGAGTTGTTGAACTTCATCGAGCAATGGAGTCATTCGATCCGCCGGCAAGAGTTCAGCTTCACCACATCCATACCCTTACATTTTCCAATTCTCATTTTACCTTTTTCAATAGCCTGTCGCGTGCCGTTCATCAGGTATCTTTCACCCTGCCGCTCGTCTAAGCGACATTCAGGGGGGCAGCGCCGCAATATTCGCTTCGGTAACCGCGTGTGTGATCATTCAGGCATCGGCGGGGCGCAATCGCCAAGTGACCATCTTCAGCTCGCCGTAACTATATTTCTCGCCGAAGGAGGCTTTGGCTTCGGCGACTGTGGCGGTCGGATTCCTAGCGAAGAAATCGGTGATGTCTGATATTTTTTCAGGAGCTAGGACGCGAGTGATGTCTAAACGACCTTCGCCGATATGGAAAGCAAGATGGCCTTCGATGGTCGTTCGAGCCAACGTTCGCAACCTGGCGATCTCCTCGATCGATTGTCCGGCTTCAAACATTTCAAGACTGATAAATTTGGTGTCCGGCGACGGCGGCTTAGGTGCATCGGCAGATGACGCGACGTTCGCCGATACATTGTTTTCTCGCGAATAGTTCTCGATGATTTTCAGAATGGCTTCGCCGTAGCGCTTTACTTTTCCTTTGCCGATGCCTTTGATGCGCTGAAGACGCCGATTGTCTGCCGGTAGAAAGGTCACCAATTCTTGCATCGAGATGTTGGTAACGACTTCCCAGGGGCGAACTCCTTGCTCATCGGCCATCTCTTCGCGCCATTCCAACAAGCGTTTGTAGAGCATGGGATGAGGTACGTCCTTCGGGACTCGATTTTGCCGACTGGCTCGCTCGTCGCCGAATGTGCGAGTAAAATCCAGCTCGGCTTTAACTTTCGCACGAGTGCACGATCGAGTTGAAAAACCGGATGAACAAGCCACGAAGCATGCGTTCTTTACAAATAGTTCTTTTTGCAGCGCTTCTAATTTCGAGACAACTGCTTGGCGAACAGCTTGGTTGTCCGTCACCGTAGGTAACTCCTTAGTGGCCGGCAATAGTCCTTGACCGATCTTCTGAGCGAAATAGGTGCCGGCCTTTCTCAATCGCGATTGAAGTTCCTCATTGGCTTCCGGTTCAATTTCCAGGTTGCAATAGCCCGCGAGCTGCGGTTCGAATTTTTTGGCGACGGCTAGGAGCTCCGTCTCGGCTTGTTCGGACAATGTATGGACTTGCGACACGGCGGACGCAGTCAGCGTATTCTCGTGCTCTCGATAGACGCGTTCGAGTTGGTCGAAACCGCGCCGAGTCGACTCGAAGGAGAATAGTTCTTCAAGTAACCGTCGCTGGTAATTTCGCTTCGCATGCTGAAGTTCTGCCTGATCTGGAGCCTTGCTCTCGGCTTCTTCGGTATAGTTCTTCACGATGCTATCGGTCTTGACGCTCGAAGGCGTGATTCGAGATCGGAGTACAATTCCTTCAAAACTTTTGCATCGACTGAGGGCGACATAAACTTGCCCATGTGCGAAAGCGGCTTGAGCGTCGATGATCGCTCGTTCAAACGTCAACCCCTGACTCTTATGGATCGTGATTGCCCACGCTAATTTAAGAGGATACTGAGTGAACGTTCCGAGTATTTCCTCCTTTATTTCTTTGGTGGTCTCGTCCAAGCTGTATTTTACGTTTTGCCAATCGACTTTCGCGACGGTGATCTCGGAGGTTTGATCGGGGCAACGAACATAAATGAACTCATCATCGAATTGGGTAATCTGACCGATCTTGCCGTTGAAAAATCTCTTTTCCGCCTCCATGTCGTTTTTGACGAACATGACTTGAGCCCCTACCTTGCACTCGAACTGCTCCTCGGTCGGAAAGGCCGACGGTGGAAAGTCGCCGTTGATGATCGCATTGAATACTCTGGAAGCCCCCCGAAGCCTGGCTAAGCTTTCGGAGTTTATCTGTTGCGCGACGGCGTTCGTCGCTGTCAGCGTAATATAAGGTTCTTTGGCGGAAGGTTGGAAGTTCGGAACGTAACGGCTGTTGAGCCTATTGAGGACGTCTTCGTCGAGTTTATTGTCGCGAACTCGATTCAGTAGTTCTATAAAGCTTTGATCCGATTGTCGATAGATATGTTTGAGTTCAATCGAGATGTACTCGGTCTTTTGCAGAGCTTGGCTCGAAAAGAAGTAAGGAGTGGCATAGTGTTCTTGTAACAAGGCCCAGTCCTCGTGTTTGACGACCGGCGGAAGTTGGTGCAAGTCGCCGATCATCAGCAGCTGAACGCCGCCGAACGGCAAGCTGGCTTCGCGGTAGGTTCGCAAGACTCCATCAATTGCATCGAGCATATCGGCTCGGACCATACTGATTTCGTCGATGACCAAAAGATCTAGGGAACGGATGATGCTTATTTTCTGACCCGCCAAGCGATGGGAGCGGCTCTGCTGGTCGCGGCTGGTGCCAGGGATGTGCAGTCCAAACGGGAGTTGGAAAAACGAGTGGATCGTCATGCCACCGGCATTGATGGCGGCGACTCCCGTGGGCGCGACCACCACCATTTGTTTCATCCCCTCGGACTTAATGGAGTGTAAGAACGTCGTCTTTCCGCTGCCGGCCTTACCTGTCAAGAAGAGACTTCGATTCGTATTGCGAACAAAGTCAAAAGCTAATTCTAGTTCTGGGTTCGTCGATTGCCCCATGGGTCTGTCCAGGCTGAGTGAGCGTTTCGTCATGAAGATCGTATCGACATGAGTTGTATCAAGTTGCGTTTTCGGTATCAGGTCGATAACATCATGACGATTCTCGACGATTCGGAATATGGGGACGTGCGGTTTTTTAATACATCCCGACTTCGCACAGGGCAGCGGGAGGGTGTGGCCACCCCTGAAAACATATTTTCATCGACTCTGCCCAACCAATTCATTGCTCGGGCGGGCGAAGCTCCTGCCGAACCAAAACGTCGCCAGCTCGGCAGGAGCCTAGCTCTCCCATTGTTTTTCAAACGATTAGGCATTGCAAAGATGTTTACAGGGGTGGGGTAAGGCATTTCTCGACAGAAAAAGTACAAACTCGTCGCGCTGTTTCAGCATCTGCGATGTTCGGCAGTCCCTGTACCGCGAGGGGCAGTTGGCGTTGCGAGCCGTCATTGGTGGTCGTGAGCTCGATAGCATTTTAACCGGCAAGGATGGCGTTGCTCAAGAGCTTGAGCGGCAAGTCCGTGAGCAGGCGACGGTTTTGGTCTCGAAGTTCGTTCGGTTGGCATTAAGGATGTGATACTGCCTAGCGAAATGAAGGACTTAATGAAACCTGTGACAGAAGCCAAGAAGGCTGCCGAGGCCAAATTGATCTCTCGTCGCGAGGAAACGGCCGCACTGCGAAGCCAAGCTAACACAGCAAAGCTACTTGCGGACAACCCGACCTTGATGCGACTTCGCGACCTGGAAGTACTCGAAAAGATTGCTTCCGCTGGCAAGATGAACATCGTGCTAGGCAAGAGCCGTCGGTTCGAGTTAGTCCTATTTCAGAGTAGTCAACTCGTAGTCGTAAAACGTTGAATTTAAGCCTTCTATTGCTGCCTGACGAATTCGTGCTGTCGTGCCTTTTAGTTCATACTCGAACGGCTTCTCGGTGAAAGGATCGATGGGAGCCGGTAGGTTTAGATCTGCTAGACTCGCAGGGAAGCTTCCGTCGTGCTTGCTTGCATAGTCGCGAAGAGATTCGATGGTTTGCAAAAACTTGACGCGACGTTCGAAGTTCCGGCAAACAAGAATGCCTAGCGGTAAAACAGTTGGAAAGGGACTCCATTTCGCTCCAGTGGATTTGAGAAGTGCCATATTTTCGACTTCGATCTTGCTCTTGGCTGCTATAACCTGAGTTGGACTTTGAAAAGCTAACGGCTCAATCTGTGTACGGAGCCGACAGTATTGCATGTAAACCCAACGCATAATGAGTTCCTCGGAAGACATCTGTTTAATCTCGGCGTCGGTGAAACCAAGCGATTCGGGAAGCTGCTGCTTGGCAAGTTGTTGCATCTTATCCTGCAACTTTGCACCCTCGTCTTGCGTGTAGCGTTCATTACTCGACTCTGCAACCGACTCAACAAAATTTCGTGCAATCTGAATCCATTCTTTATCGCCGATTGGAGGCAATGGTTCGTTCAGACGCGATGCTATGGCCCACAATTCCCACCGTACCATTGGGCCAAGATCCTGAAGCGAGGGTGGTAAAGCAGCGAGTGACCAATACATGTTCGCACATTTGCCAGACTGAATTGCAAGTTCAAGATTGTCGAAAGCCATGTTTGCGATAGCCAATCCCACAAAATGACAAACTACTACTGGAGTTGCGGCACAATGACGGCTACACCCCAACTGGCCTTTGATACACTTCAGAGCCTCGTCCAATTCTCCTTTCGAAAGAAGCAATCTAATCCACTTGGACATTCCTCGCCCAGCGAGTTGTCGTTGAGACTGAATGTCAGGCAAAAGAATTACGTAGGGGCGATTGCCTCGAATTGGATACTGCCAATCCGCAAAACTCATTGATCCGGCGCGGTTGATTTGTTCTGCGAAACGGGCAAAGTAAAACTCTTTGAATCTCGGATCAGCAACATCCATTTCGGCGTATTCGTGGAGTTTCGGATAAACATCCCTCATAAACGGCTGTTGCTCATAGACCATTCTCAACAACACGGGAATCGCATTGCCTGGCTCTTGCTCCTCCTCAGTCGCCAGTAGGTGGAAGTGGGATTCAAACTCCTTCGCAGCCTGCACAGGAAGTTTTAGTTGTTTCTTGATTGTGGTTTCTTGCTGCGCTAAACTTCTAGCCGGGAAGCCGAAAATAGCGATGCTAATCAAACATAATGCGGTAGTCTTCAATCGTCTCATAGTCATACGTCTCCCTGAAAAAATAGTGGAAAATCCTTTGGCTGCAAAGTTGTGCCGTTGCTGTCCGGGCT
Source organism: Pirellula sp. (assembly GCA_043744075.1). Classification (GTDB taxonomy): domain Bacteria; phylum Planctomycetota; class Planctomycetia; order Pirellulales; family Pirellulaceae; genus JBKCUI01. The sequence goes on from JAYTVL010000538.1 coordinate 28,694, forward strand.
CGTGGGAACAATTACACCTTCGAGTTCGTCAACCTCTAAGTCGTTCAGCTTCATCCCTGCTGTTCTTGCACTGCCACGTCGTTGTGAGTCCGCGCTGCGATTCTTGGTTAGTAATGCAGCAAAAAAGTTGGATGTTTGTTCTGAGTCGATGACTTTTCGTTGGTGCGTGCCTTCGTTATGCAATACTGTTTGCCGGGCATCATTGATGGACTCATGTGGCAGATAATGCGATGCCAATGCTATGCAAGCTAAAAGCGAAGCAGCCGCACTGACAACCTGCCATCGCATAACCCTTGCACGACGCTGCTTCATGCTGGCTGCTATTCCAGCTGCGTAAGCGCATTGATATATGATTTCGTCACGTCGCTTTGGACTCGAGCCGAGTGCCTGAGCACGCAGTCGCAGTTCGAATTCATCCAACTGATCACTGCCATCAGACATAAATTGGTCGTTCAAATTACTCACTTGCTTCCCTCCCATATAGCTTTCTTAGGTCCTCAATCCCCGATTTGTAAAATCGCCAAACGGTCGCCTTGGGTTCGCCGATGACAGACGCTATTTCGTCAAACGTTAGCCCACCCCATATTCTGGCGATCACAACCTCACGTTCTCGCTCCTCAAGTTTGCTAAGCAAATCCTCAAGCTCGAGTGCAGTTAATCTTTTCTGCGAGCAAACAGGCTTGAGTCGCCGGGACGCAACCTCCGCCTCCCATAATCTGCGTTTGTTTCGAGAAAGACGCTCGTTAATTGCCAGACGCTTAGTAACGGTGAAGAGCCATGCTGCACAATTGATTGGCGCCGGATCCTCCACTGCCAATTTTATGAACGCCGATTGCACTATATCCTCCGCATCATCACGTGCTCCTGCGACCCACGCCACTAGCACGGGCCAGTAGCGATCGAGCAAATCCCCTAGTTTCTCAGAGTCGACAGGCATCTTGAATCACTAAAATGGAGCAAACTCGCAACGTAAGCGTTTGTACCTTTGCTTCTGAAATACATGACAATCCAGACGAGAGTTTCGTTTCAGATTTAGTCGAAGATCGCGGATTTTCCGTGAATTGCTGGGACTGGGCAATCGAGAATCGCGAATTCCAAACGCATTTTCGGCGAACCAGGAATCATTTGAATTGTCTTGCTTTTCAATACACTGCCGATATGGCTCGACTGCGAAGGAGCTCCATCATGCGAGTCTGCAACCTTGAAGATTCCTTTTTTCGAACCTACGTAGCGGTCTTAAATGAAATTGTCGAACTGCCTTCCTTTTTGTGGTGCTGCTCAGACTCTACGCTTCCGATGGATGAACCTGTACGCACTCGGTACATTCCGCGAGAGGCCGGACTACCATGCAAAGTCGTCACCGTATGCTTACCCTTTATCTATGCCAAACGTCCTTATGGGAAGCTGGCGACTCCGGTCCAATCGCTGTATACTTGAAACTCAACACCCGTGAGTCCGTCCTCCGATTCGCGGGTGTTGTTTAGAGGTTCACTGTTCCATTACGCGAATTTAGCCAGCTCTCGCACACAACAGATATGCGACCGCAGTGGGTAGTAGAACTATTTGGGCGACAGCAGCTCTCTTAGGATTTTCTCGACTTCAACACGTATCACGTCGGATTTACGTTTGAAAAAGCCCGGCACTGAATACCCTACGATTTGCTCGATAAACGCAAAAGTGTCTATCAACGGATCTCCATTGTTATTTCCAACCAAAACAAGCATGTTCGCGTTTTTATAGCGACGTAATAATGTACTGCTAATCTGGGTTGAAAGAATTGCCATGATGAAGACATAGCCGTCATCGCGGGCACGCAAAGCACTTTGCATATCGGCATTTTGACGCTTCGCATCTTGGCTTTTGTATCCTTGCCGGATTTCAAAAACACTGCCCTTTAGTGCGGCCAGGTTTGACTCCGATAGCAGTAATTCCTTCGCAACTTTTCGTGTCCAATTTTTTAGCTTGGCGGGCTTTTTCAAATGCTGAAAGTCGAGTCGGGCGTCAAGAGTCAGAGTTCGTCGTTTGCCTTCCTTGGAAATTACGTCGTACGACCAACAAATTTGCTCAGAAGTCAATCCAAGTTCGTCGACCATAATTGCTCTTAGTAGTCGTTCACCGCCGGTTCCAAGTTGCCGATAGACAGAAGTCATGCCGCCCGCTGCTTTGTGCGCAGCGTACATAAAGTCTGAGTCGATTCCAACCCAATGGTAGAACGGATCACCGCCGTAGAGTAACTTAAACTGATCAAGCGTCGTACCACTACGTTCCCCTCCCATCGCAGGCACATATTTCGCACAGGTACGAAGAGGTTTTAAAATCGTTTCTCGATATCTCTTATCTCGGTCCTGCTGTAATTCTTCCATCTGTCTCACTGATTTTTGCAAGATACTTAGCAACCTCAAAACCTACGGCATGGCCAATAATTGGAGGTACAGCGTTTCCAATTTGCATTACATTGGTACTCGCAGCAAACGGGAAAACGAATTCATCCGGAAATGACTGCAACCGGGCGCATTCACGCACCGTCAAACGTCGGTCCAATCGATGATGAAATTGGATACGGGCCTTTGGATTTGCTCGCATTGCGTATGCTATCTCACCCGCTGTGTTCTTTTGATCGCCTTGTCCCGCGCCAGCGGTTGCTTTCGTAGCAACAAAATATTGACTTTGATTTGTTACCGATTCATCCGTGATGTCGATTAGATCGTCAATTGCATCGTCAATGGTACGATGTTTCGCGAAGAACTTCGGATCCGGGTGTTCTGGCATTCCATGAAGTTGCGCAATGTCGTTTCGTACTCCTACAAAAATCAGTCGCGTTCTGTTCTGTGGTAACCCATAGTCTGGACAGTACAAACGCCACAGCTTGAATACATAACCTGCCGATTCAAAGTCTTCTAGTATTTTCCGTACGAGCGCGCCACCAGAGAGCTTTTCGAGGTGAGGTACGTTCTCTCCCAAAACAATTTTCGGCTGTTTGGCGAGCATATATTCGAGCATCACGAGATACAGTTTGCCTCGTTTCCCCTCAAATCCAGTCTTTGGACCGCAAGAGGAAAAGTCTTGACAAGGAAATCCACCTGTCAAAACGTCTGCATTCGACAAATCTTTCATATCCACCAAAGTCAGGTCCGCTACCTCGGCTTCATTCCCAAGATTTAAATTGTAGGTTTCAACTGCTTCTTTGTTAAAATCGAACGCTTGCACGATCCTAAAAGGTAGCTTAGGGCAATACTCGCCGAACGAATAAAATCCACCTCGCAATCCAAGATCGAATCCACCGCATCCACAAAACATCGACAAAACCGATGCACTTCTTTCACAATCAAACGCCTGATCATTAGCGATTGGACGCAGGACTTTGAGATTGTCCTTCATGCCGTGTTCGTACTTCGGCATCGCGCGAATAGCTTTTCTCTTCGGAAGTCCCGTTTTTGGCCGCATATCGTTCCCTCCGTTGGTAGTTTGAATGCCAACGAATGATACGGTACAGGCCAAGTTTCCGATACCTCCGGCTGTCGTTATTATGTAATTGTCAAGTGCCGTGTTTGACCAAACGTTGGTCATTGAGGCAAACTAGGCTAGGAAAAAGATCACTGGCAAGTCGGTTTCGTTGCTGCGAATCAGTGCTGTCGTTTTGCGAACCTCACCGTTCCAACGCGCGGTGTCGCAGTGCAAACGTAGTAGCGGTAACGTTTGTTGCCGCCTTTGGTCGTGTGGTTCGGAGGACCTCGAATTGCCGCGATTTAGAGCAATGTTTCCACTGCTACGTTTGCTGATAGTTTACAGCTGAGATCTGACAGATAGGACAAAAGTTGAACGCCCGATTCAAAACGGAACGTCGTCCGCGTACCAGCCACCATTGGACGTTTCCTCCGCAGGGTCCATGAAGGATCGCAGAAACTTTCTGAGTTCCTCTCCGACTCGCAACACCTTTCGCCAGCGAAAACCATGTGGTCGTTCGGGGCCAAAGTCGGCTTCGCAGTCGTCGTCGTCTAATTCATCTGCTTCAAACTCGCCGAGGTAACGTTCCAGATGACTGGTAAGTTCGTTCAGAAACCTCAACAACCCAGTGACGTTTGGTTCGACGTTGCGCGACAACTGCCACTCGGTCGATTCTTCGCAGGCCTGCCGCAACGAATAATATGCTGCCGAAAGTACTTCAATGAGCTGTTCCACCACAAGGCCAGCATCATGCTGTGCAGCCAAACGAAGCTGCACGACGAGTGACACAACGCTGTGCGCGACCTTATTCAGTCTTATGCCCAGCGGAATTTCGCCAGTTTTGTCTTTCACGATCAACCGCCAGACATCATCGAAGTTCGATGTTGGCTCAGAATACTGCGGCGGTAATCCCCATTCTTTGGCAAGGTCCTTCTCCTGATCCATCTGCTCGCTCAATGACCGATAATCCGCCTGGTCCCGTTCCCACGATTCAATCGTTTCGTGGTGGTAAGCAAATGCAAACAAATCGTCCATGTTGCAGCCGTCCATGTGCCAGAAGCCGATGCCCGGCATTGCCGCCAAGGCCTGACAACACGGACAATCCGGATCGATGGGATGAAACTGTCCGCCATTCGGCTGCCGTCGTCGCTCAAGATTAATGATGCCTCGCGGTGTCCGCATCGGATCTTCATCCCACGGCGAATCGAGCCATTGTTCGCCAATCTTCCGCAGCCGAATCACTTCGTCACGGACAAATGTGTCGAGCTTGCACTGCGAAGTCTCCATCGCCGCATGTTCGGTGTCTGACATCGTTCGCAAGCGGTCCCAGCAGGACCACGCAACTTCACGAACATAGTCGTAGTACATCACAATTTCGCAAGTGATGAAGCCGCTAAACTGAAACGCATGAGATTCCGGGCTGATCCCAGGCGGACATTGTTCCAGCATACTCCAGTGATGTTCGCGGTCGCTCATGTCACCGCTGAGCCGAGCGTGATCTTGCAGCAGCACTGTTCGAGGAAGCTGATCATTGAGTTCCGCACAGGGCGTCATCAGCCAGTCCGCGTGAATGTCGCGAATGGTGTCGTAGTAAATGCGGTGTTCGATGTCTTCCGCTGGATTTTCCCTGCGAGCCAGTTCGTGCATCGTCAGCGTTTCGGGTTCCGGTTGAGGTTCCTCGGCGTACCGTTCGTTCCAGCGACGTCGACATTCAATCCATTCCAAGTGAACTCGTTTCGCGATCTCGTTTCTTTGAGCAAACTGCCGTCGACTGCCACTAAGGATCGATCGCAGCATCGGCTCGCCATAGAAGATTTCACGTAAGTCAGTGACTGGCTGGTCGGCTCGCTCCAGGCGACGCATGCGAGCCGTTCCTTCCCAGTTCATTGCATCGCGCACAAACAGCCAATCGTCTGCCAGACGATAGCCGAGGGACACCGTCCCACCCTCGACGGATTCGATGTTATGCCGAGTGATGACTCCCTTCCGCCCGGGAGAAGAATACGAGGAATCGATCACCACCAACCGCCCAGCCAAGTCGATCACCACCAATCCTGCGTCCCATGGCTCAGCATCGATGGCGTGACGAAAGTACGGGAAATGTCCTCGGGCGGGCGATTCCATCGCAAACCTATCGACAGCAGCATCCATTTCCGTCAGCGAAACAGGATCCGCACTCAGCGCAGCAATAAACCACTCCGCCACCGACCCATGCACTGTCCCGGATCGGTCTTCGTTCGCATCGCGAATCACAAGTTTGACTTCCGACATCTGATGTCCTCGTTGTGAGATGAATCAATCCGTTTTTTAGCTCCACCGGTTCAACTTCTTCGTTCTGGTATAGCTTCCGAATCTGCACGGCGTTGTCAATCGAGCGGGGCGAAATCGACCAACTATGGAACATGGTATACTAGCTTCGAAGTGGAATGCCTGGGTAACGGATGACATTTTGCAATAAATCGCTGGAGGCCATTCAATGAATCGAAGCGTGGTTTACCTTCTTTCAGCGATCGTCGTCTTGTTTGCAGGCTTGGCTTCATTTCATGGAAAAAGCAAGTCATCAAATCGAGTGCAGCGAAGAAGGGATGAGGCGTCGATCATAAGTCGGGCTGGACCGGACGCTAGCGCGTTGCGGCTGATTAGCCGAAGGGCGCTAGCCCACGGTTTGCGACCCATGTTGTGATCGATGCCGAGTCTTGGATTATTTCCCTTTTGAAGTCCCAATGGGTACTCCCGTCACACTGGCATGGAAGGCATTTCGTATATCTGCGCTTCCTTTCACCATGACGTTCTGAACCATAAAGACTGTAACAAGCTTTTGTTCGGGATCAATCCATCCATGTGTAGCAAACGCACCACCATGGCCGAACGACTTGGTTGAGAAACCTGGAATGGGACTGCATTGCCATCCCAGACCATAGGCGACCTTTCCGCTCGCTGGATGCGTATGCGTCATTTCGGAAATCGAAGCTTCCGAGACAATTCGTTTGCCCTCATATACTCCTCCATCAAGGATCATCTTATAGAACTTGGCCATATCTCGCGCTGTCGAAAAGAGTCCGCCAGACGGCTCAGTCATTCTTCGATCACCAGCGTCTGAAGTTACAAACGGATTATTGGTCCGAACAAGCCCATGGCCATCTTCTTCCGTTTTGTAGGTTTTTGCAATTCTCGCTCGCAGTCGATCCTCTGGATGGAAACTTGTATCGTTCATCGAGAGAGGCAAAAGGATTCGCTCACGCACTAGTGCTTCAAACGCTTTGCCGCTGACGATTTCTGCGATATGTCCAGCAACGGTGATACCGAAACCATATTCATAGGACGATCCTGGTTCGAATGCGAGCGGTGCCTTGACCAATTCCATTGTATAGCTCTTCAGCGAATGAGCTCCATCGGTAGCTTTGCGTGGTGGAAATGCAAGTCCAGAGGTGTGCGACATGAGATCTCGCAAAGTAATCGGGCGAGCGGAAGGATTTCCGTTGCCTAGTTTTACTTTACCAAGTTCAGGCAACCATTTTGACGCTGGTTCGTCGAGCGATAATTTTCCTTCATCAACCAACGTCATAACTGTGGTCGCACTCACCGACTTGGTCATCGAAGCGATCCAGAAAACCGAATCGACTGCCATCGGATTTTTCTTGTCCAAATCTGCGTTTCCGGCAGCTGAATGATGAATTAACTTTCCGTCCTTCATCACCAAAGTTACAACGCCCGCAGCATGTTGCGCCGCTATTTCTGTTTCCATGGCAGATTGAATCTGCGAAATCGGATTGCGCGGTGGCTCAGCGCGAACCGGAAAAATTGGAACGGCACACAACCATAAGAGAACAAAAGCATGGACAGTTTTCATTTTAGTTTCTTTTGAACAGGTGAGAAAAATTAGGGCGGTGCTATCAGTTCCCGCCAAGTTTCTTGACGGGCACATGCCAGACCAATGCAAGTATAGCAGGGCTAGAACCCGTTCGCTGCAACGCATTCGGGAAGACTACCTACTCTAGCAATTTGATTGAATCAGCTCCGCTAGCAGTCAGCAAGCCTACGCTTCGATAAACCTTTAACTTGTCTTCAGTATCAGCAATGTCCAGATTTCGCATCGTCAACTGTCCGATTCGATCGGTCGGCGTAAACTCGCCCGCTCCGCTTTCCATCGTTAATCGCTCCGGTTTGTACGTCAAATTGGGACTACGTGTATCTAGAATGGAATAATCGTTGCCGCGTCTCAACTCAAAGACCACTTCACCTGTAACCGCCTTTGCGACCCAGTGCTGCAGGGCTTCTCTAAGCATTAACGATTGAGAGTCAAACCAACGGCCTTCGTAAAGCAGTCTACCTAATCGCCGGCCCATGTCACGATACTGCTCCATTGTACCCTCGTTGTGGATGCCGGTAATCAGCCGCTCGTAAGCAATGAACAGCAACGCCATTCCCGGTGCTTCGTAGATGCCACGGCTCTTCGCTTCGATAATGCGGTTTTCGATTTGGTCCGACATACCCAAGCCATGCCGACCGCCGATCGCATTGGCCTCCAGAACCAAATCTACTTTAGAAGCGAATGACCTGCCATTTAACGAAACAGGATAACCCGCTTCGAAGCTAACCGAAACGGTCTCGGCCGCAACTGGGCATTCGGGTTTCCAAAAGGGAACGCCCATAATCGGTGCAACAATCTTGATACCGCTGTTAAGCATTTCGAGATCTTTGGCTTCATGAGTGGCGCCCCAAATGTTGGAGTCCGTCGAATAAGCCTTCTCTTTACTCATGTGATAGCCGAGCCCAGCTTTCTCAAGCAATTCGGACATCTCTTTTCGTCCGCCTAGTTCACGATTGAACTGCTCGTCTAGCCAGGGCTTGTATATTTGCAGGCTCGGGTTGGCGAGCAAGCCGTAACGATAAAATCGTTCGATATCGTTTCCTTTATAGGTGCTGCCGTCACCCCAAATGTTGACTCCGTCTTTTTTCATGGCTTGGACCAACATGGTTCCAGTAACGGCGCGACCGATCGGTGTCGTATTGAAATACGGAACGCCGGCAGTCGTAATGTGGAATGCTCCGCATTGCAAAGCAGCAAGGCCTTCGTGAACAAGTTGCTCGCGGCAATCGATCAAATGGGCCTTCTCGGCACCGCATTCGAGCGCTCGTTTTGGAATGTCGTCGTAGTTAGATTCGTCCGGCTGTCCGAGATTGGCGGTGTAGCAAAAAGGGATAGCTCCTTTTTGGCGCATCCAATAGATCGCAGCGCTTGTGTCGAGACCACCAGAAAACGCGATACCGACATTCTTTCCAATAGGAAGCGACTGAAGAATTTTCGACATAAAGACTTGCTGTGCTCCACTCGCTTGCGCGTCGGGCTTGTAAGGAAGTTATTCCGGGACAATTCCTAAGACAGCAGTGTAACTCAAACTACAAGGATTCAAACCTCATCTTTACCCACATTTCTGACCGCATCCTAACGAAAAGAATCGCTAGCTTCAAGTAAATCCACGAATAAATTGGAACTTCTTCCTTCTGTGTATTCCGAGTCTTCCGTGGTCAATTATGCAACAACTAATTAACCACGGAATACACGGAGTACACGGAAAAGCCAAATATTTTATGTGACCAAAAAATGATGAATGGGAATTGCCGAATTTCAAGCTCTCCAAAAAGCTAACTCGGCTTTTTTCCTGTCGACGATACACGGTTTGGGACTGTCGAAATGGTGAGCCACGCTTAGCTTCCTATTGGCTTTTTGCAGAATTAACGATAATGTTGTTGAATTGCCTATGATCGGCCAACTGAACCAGGAAACAATTTTAATCGTGAACGACGCAGCTGAATCAGCAAACGTAAATGCCCATAAGAACTTCATTGAAGTAGAGATCGAAAAGGATCTAGCTACCAAGCCGGAACTGAGCGGCAAGACGGTCTACACCCGATTCCCACCTGAGCCGAACGGTTACTTGCACATTGGCCACGCCAAGAGCATCTGCCTCAACTTCGGCCTGGCAAAAACCTATGGTGGAAACTGCAATCTTCGGTTCGACGATACGAACCCGACCAAGGAGAGCGAGGAATATGTCAATTCGATCAAAACCGACGTGAATTGGCTTGGCTTCCAGTGGGATAAATTGCATTTCGCTTCGGACTATTTTGGGCAGTTACACGAATGGGCCTGCCAACTCGTAAATGAGGGAAAAGCCTTTGTGTGCGACCTTAATTCAGATCAAATGCGGGAGTATCGAGGAACTCTCACTCAGCCTGGTCGAAACAGTCCTTTTAGAGATCGGTCTGTCGAAGAGAATATCGACCTATTCGCTCGTATGAAAAACGGCGCGTTTCCAGATGGAGCCAAAACGTTGCGAGCTAAAATCGATATGGCTTCGCCCAATCTCAACTTGCGTGATCCTGTTCTGTATCGAATCATGCACGCTCATCACCATCGAACGGGCAACGATTGGTGCATTTACCCCATGTACGATTGGGCTCATGGTCAAAGCGATTCCATCGAGGGAATTACCCATTCCATCTGCACGTTGGAATTCGAGGATCATCGACCGCTCTACGACTGGTTCTGTCGAACGTTGCGAATTTACCATCCTCGCCAAATGGAGTTCGCAAGAATGAACTTGTCCTACACAGTAATGAGCAAACGCAAACTCCTACAACTCGTTCAAGAAAACCATGTTTCGGGCTGGGATGACCCTCGGATGCCGACGATCAGTGGATTGCGAAGACGCGGATACACACCGGAGAGTCTGAGGATGTTCTGTGACAGAATCGGCGTCGCGAGATTCAGCAGCACGATTGATGTCGTGGTTCTTGAGGGGAGCGTCCGGGAGCATTTGAATACGATCGCGCCTCGATTTATGGCGGTACTAGACCCAATCAAGGTTGTGATCACCAACTATCCAGAGAATCAAACCGAGTGGATGGATGCTGTCAACAACCCGGAGGATCCCAATGGCGGTTCACGTCAAATACCATTCACTCGCGAACTTTTCATAGAGCGAGAGGATTTCATGGAATCGCCTCCACCTAAGTTTTTTCGACTAAAACCGTCAGGCGAAGTACGGTTGCGTTACGGTTACGTCATTCAATGCAACGAAGTCGTTAAGGACGCAAACGGTAACATTCAAGAACTGCGATGTACATTCGATCCAATGACCAAGAGTGGCTCACCTACAGCCAATGATCGCAAAGTCAAAGGAACGATCCATTGGGTTTCCGCCACGGAATCCGCAGAAGTCGTGGTCCGACTTTACGATCGCCTTTTCCTCAGCGAGAATCCGGAGGACGCGCCGCCGGGTAAGTCATTCCTGGATAATATTAATCCGAATAGTGTTCGTGTCGTTCGAGCTGTGGTAGAACCCGACGTTTCAAAACAAACTGCGGGTGCGGCTGTGCAATTTGAACGCAATGGCTATTTCATTGCAGACTTCATCGACTCCAAGGCCGGTGTCCCTGTCTTCAATCGCATCGTCTCGCTCAAGGACGCATGGGCAAAAATCGCGAACCGCGAAAGCAAAGCTTAATACGAAAAGATTAGGCTCTAATGTTGCGTGGTTTATCCTCCGTCACCGGACCTTCAAATTAAACCAAAGTGTGGCAATATGCATGAACCAATCGACCCAGAAATAAACGTTGAGACCATCGAACTGGACCAGTTCTTGAAACTAGCGGAAGTAACTCAATCCGGAGGACAGGCAAAGCACCTTATCCAGTCAGGGGAGGTCCTTGTTAATGGCATTGTAGAAATGCGTCGAGGCAAAAAACTTAGGCCAGGCGACAGGGTTTCCATTGGCGGGGAAGAATTCATCGTTGGTTCGGATTCCGACATTGAGTAAGAAGATACGTTGATCGGTTCGAAAGCGAGTGGGCGCCCCCCAGGCTTCGTGGGAGTCACGGCGGTACTAGATTTTCCTACGAACAGACTGATCGCGGCCATCAGCGTTTTCGTCTTGTTGAAGTGGAAGCTACCAATGGCAATGTTCGCAATTTGATCGCAAACGATTTTGACAGTCCAGCCCGCACGCTAGGGCGTTGCGGCTCAAAAGTAAGTGCCATCGCGGCTAGCGCCTGCGGCTCAGTTCGACAAGCTGGAAGCTGGCTAGAAGCCTATCCCACTATCTACAAATCTCCTAGCGGGGCATCGGCGTCGCCGAACTTGTCAGCTGAAACACCCATTCGATTCATAAGCGACAAGTACAAACTACAAAGTCTGCGCTGTTCATCCGGTCGATGTTCGTAATCAAGAACGCGGCCCGTCCTAAGCTCACCGCTCAATCCACCCGCCGTTAAAAGTGGAACTTTTTGGGAGTTGTGCGAGCTCCCTGACCACATGTTGTTTATAAACAAAAGACAGGAGTGATCGAGAACGGTGCCATCACCCTCTTGAAACGAGTCTAGTTTTTTGGCCAGATAAGCGAACTGGCTACAGTAGTAAGTTGAAATGCGCTCAAACTCGTCTGAGCGGTCGTTATGCGACGCTGAATGGTGCGCATTTCTCGCCTCCAAAAACGGATAGAATAATCCAGAGATATCGCGGCACAGCAAGAGGGTTGCAAGTCGAGTTTTATCAGTTTGAAATGCCAGCGCAACAATGTCGCACATCAGACGCATATGGTCGCGAATGTCTTCTGGCAGTCCGTTGTCAGGGCGGGGCATGGACGTAATGGATTGCGGATTGCCATCGGTGCGTGCTTTGGCTTTCTCCTGAGCTTTGCGCTGCTGTTCGATCTCTTGTTCGACTTCGCGCACGCTGGAAAGAAACTCATCCAATTTTCGACGGTCATCCAAACTGGCTTGACGTCGCAAGCTAGAAGCGTGATCACCAACTCGGTCTAGAATACTTTGGTTGCGACGAGCGCCGCGGTTTTCGAAAAGGCTGTCAAACGCTAAAGCCGGATAGACTTCCATGGGAACCGGTGACGTCGCGTTTTGCCACGAAATGTGCGAGCTGTAAGCCATCGAAAAGTTAGTCTCATGGTAACCCGTGACCGGCTGTTCGCATCCTAATACTAAACTTGACTGAATAGTTTCGCTTCCTATCCGGTTCGCAAGCAACTGATCGACGCTGATTCCACCGCCAAGCTCGGCTCCTTTTTTCAAGGAAGCGCCAGAAAGGATATTGCCCGTTTGTCCTGGATGAATGCCTACGCCCGTTGCGTTCTTGTTGAATAAGCCGTTGATCACGTTTATTTTTGCCTTAAGCGGCTCAAGCGGAGTAAGCGACTTCCCGAACTCGATGCCATGGTTGCTGTCGCCGTGGTCATTCTGTTTGGCCCACCAATGATCCGGATTGACCCCACATGCCATAAAGAGCACGCCGAACCTTTTTGGAAACGAAGTTGCTTCTGAACCAGAGCTAGAATCCTCTCCCCAAACTCTCAATGACTGCAACCAGGGCAATGTCATCGACACGCCTGCACCTTGCAACAAAATTCGCCTAGATAGACGATCGCTACTGGACATCGCTATTCTCCTGGTTGCCTGTTCCACGTTTTTGCAAAAATTGAGGGCTGGAAACAATTGCCATGACTAGGGAGCCAAATCGGTAGTCCGCTGAAGCCAATTCCTTTTGCATCTTTTCTATCAGTATATCATCGGAGATTCGCAAGCTGCGGCCAACAGCAAAAGCCAACAGTTTCCGGCAAAGGTTTTCGATGAAGTCAGATTGGCGATTTTTCAAAATGTATTCACGAAGCCCATTAACACCGCGGCCCGCTTGCCCGTTTGGAAAAATGGCAGAGTCGTCAATCGGTTTTTCGCCAAGATCGCGGACGCGTTGTTCTCCCACCGGACCATAGCTTTCAAAAATGAGACCGATCGAATCAAACCGATCGTGACAAACTGCACAGCTTTCGAGTTCGCGATGTTTTTCCAAAGTTTGACGCAGACTCCGTTCTCCCAATTTAGACTCATCGACAGGCAATTCAGGAACGTTCGGTGGCGGAGGCGGTATTTCCTCGCCTAACAAACGACGCACTACCCAATATCCTCGCTTGACCGGACTTGTTCTCAAACCCGGGGCATTTTGTGTCATGAAGACACCCATCGGCAAAAGCCCACCGCGCCGTACTTTGGTCAAGTCCGATGCTCGCCACCAACCTGACTCTTTCGCACTGGATTCTATCGCGATCCCATAATGGCTAGCTAGCTCTGCGTTGACGAAAGTATACGTCGCATCAATGCAGCTGAGAACAGAGCGATTTTGCTGAATCAAATCGACAAGAAACCGCACGGGCTCCTCGTACATCGCTTCACGCAAAGTATCCGTAAACTCAGGAAAACGAACACGATCGACACTGTTGTGTTCTTGAAAGCGTCGAAAGTCGAGCCATTGCGACCCGAACTCAATTGCCAGTCCGCGGACACGATCGTCGTTAAGCATTCGATTCACTTCGCCCACCAGCACACTCGGCTCCCTCAGTCTTCCTAAGCGAGCAAGTTCGAGCAACCTTTCGTCAGGCATGCTGGACCATAGAAAATAGCTAAGTCGATTCGCAAGTTCGATATCGTTGAGTGGTCGTTTTTCGGGGAAGGGCAAACCCAAGTCAACTCGGTAGCAGAACTCTGGCGACATCAGAACTGATACCAGCAGGTCTTGAATAGCCTCCTCGTGAGACAGTTTTTCGTTTTGCCTGAGCAAGGTGTAGTATTGACGTATCTCATTTCGCTGTGTCGACGTCATGAATCCGCGAAAAGCACGTTCGGCAAATTGTTCGATCGCATCGATATGGATTGTTTCGGAGCTGACTCGTGTTTCTTCAACCCAACGGATCTGGGCATTGATATTCGTGAAAAAATCGTTTATCGCTGAAAGTTGGTCGGTCGAGGCATCCATTCGTTCCGCTTTTGCAAGATACATCTCCGTGAGCTTCTTGACCATTTTCGCAGACAATGCGTCCTTGTTTTCAGGTCTTGCAAAATCAAATTCTTCATCGCGCAGGAATTTATGATCGGTTCGTTCAAACCATAGGAAGCCTTGATACTGGCGGATGGGCGCGGCAGTGATGAAATCGAGTTCCTTCCAAAGTTGATCAAGTTCGAGGCGTTCGTTATCGGCGAGAATCAATTCACACAATGGTTGATCGTCGCGAAAATAGCCCATCATGCTATGAAAGCCTGCGCTTAAGAGTCTGCCTTTTTCTTGCTTTTCTTTGGCGACTCCCAAATAGTCTCGACCTCGTTCCGAAACGAAAAATGCATCCGGAAAGTTCCTGCAAAAGAGCTCCAAGTCGCGATAAAAGATGGATTTCAAATCAGGATCGTCAGGGGACTTCAAAACGAGCTTGATTTCGACCGGCAGCTTTTCCAAAACGATAGTCTTGAGTGTTTCTGGAAGAAACGTCTGTCGATGTTGCGCGGCCTGACGATTCTTCCAAAGGACAAAAGCTTGAGCACCGTCGTGGATTCCTTTGAGACGCATGTTGAATGCGGGCTCAAGCTGGCGTCGGACTTCAAGAATGAAATCCCTCAACATTTCGCATTCCTTCCGCGTTGCAGTTTCGTTTTGGTCCAACAACGAGAGCCATCGCTTTCGAACTTCCTCGAGTGGCCCGAAACTCGACGGTTCTGGGGTTGCTTCGTTCAGTAGCTCAGCAATTGAGCTCAAGTATTTCACACTTATTTGGTGTTCTTTTGCAAGTCTCTCTAGGGAAATTCGCCTACCTGTATTGTTTGCAATACGCGCCTTCCAAGCTGCATAAAGATAGTCGGAAATGTCAATTGGCTGCTTGTGATAGAAATCTACGATGCGTTGAACGCAATACTTGTCGCGATCGGTATCGGTTACGGCTGGATGCGGGGCGAAGGCGATTCCTGTTGGCGTAAGAACCAAATGATCTGACACTTCACGAGCCGCTGCCAAGTATTTGTTTAACAAGGCGGAAGACATTGTCAACGATTCGCCTGAGTTGTCAAAGCCCGCTTCATTGGCAGGATCGACAGGGAACTCCCGAGCTGGACGAATGTCTATCCCGGTCAAATCGCGAAGTGTATTGTTATATTCCGCATTGCTCAGACGACGAACAGAAACAATGCCTGGATCACCGGCAGACCGAATCGATTCATCGCGCCGAAGCATTCTAGAAAGCTCGACAAAGGTCTGGCGTTCTTTCTCGGAAGGAAGCGCGGTAGCATCTTTGGGGGGCATACTGCAGCTTAAGACTCGCCGTTCGATTTCTTTCCAAGTGGCGAATCGTTCGGAAACCGACCGGCGGGGCTGAAGCGATTCGATGTCCAGTTTTCCGTCCGGATTTGGTCCGCTGTGGCATTCTTTGCAATGGTTTTGCAAGAAAGGACGGATCACTGTTTGGAAAGAATCCTGGGAAAACGAGGTGGCGCAGGAAAAGATGAAAACAACGATCGCACCAATCGTATGGATCATGGCCCAGTATTCTGTTATCAAACTCATCGGATGAGTTTGTGCTCGTGGGATACAAGAAAGCATTCGGCAACAAGTTTTCTGGAGGCGGGAATGTTAGTTGGCTTCAATCATAATTCAGGCTTAACCGGACGCTAGCGCGTTCCGGCTGATTAGCCGTAGGGCGCTAGCCCACAGTTTGCGGCCCATGTTGTGATCGACGCCCATTTGTCGGCAATCATTTTAGCCTAACTCGGTGCGAAAGTCTGCTCGCATCTTGACCGATTGGCGGGTGTCGAGTCACAATGTGTTTCAACCATATCCCTCGAAAAATTTCGACCTGCAAATTGGGTGGCACGCTCTGAGGAACGAAGGGCGTGTGACGTGTCAATTGCACTGGACTTCAAATCCACGCCCTTCGCTATCGCTCAGGGCGTGCCACTCGGTTGAACTAGGTTTTGGCTTGCTGATATAACTTTAATCGTACAGTTCGAATTTTTTTGACTTGTAGGATTGATTTGACTTGTAGGATTGAATTGTCGGCAAAATTGAGTTCTTTAACATTGCGACTAGCCGTGAAGCGGCGGCAGGCTGAAGCCATGGGCGAAAGCCCATGGATTTGTTGGCATACCCTGCCGAAGTCCTGAAGGGACGACATGAGCGATCACTATGGAGACTTCATATCGTCCACCAGTCGTCGAACGTTTGGACGCAACACCAAATCCTGCGGTAGAAGTCTGGGAGACGTTACCGGACGGAACAGAATTCAACGCAGTTTGGTCGTATTTACGACAAAGTGGTGTCGCGAAACTAGTTACCGTCCACTTTTTTGATCGAGGTTAGTAATGCAGATTCAAGGAGATCGAGTCAAGCGAACACGGCTAATCCATACAGACAATTTCGTTGTCGCCGTCGAAGTCGAAATGGTTATTCCTATCGATGATCCAAGTGAGCCTTGCTATGAATCCGAAACCATTCGCCTCCTTCGAGATATTAAAGAACACGCGGAGCAAGGAGACGTTGCGTGGTTGAAAACCTACGGAAAGGTATACACCGCACTTGAGCACGTTTGACAATAATCCAATGCTTTTGGTGATGTTGCAAGATATCAAGGTGCGCATGTCGGAGTTAGTGATAAGAAGTTGGGCTTGATCACGAGAATGTGCTTGCGGTCTTCTTAGGGAGTACTGCCATCGTAATGGCTTACGAAGTGAGGCTTGCGACTTTGCTGCTGAGCCAGCTCAAGTACGACAGAATGAGTTGCGTCCCCTTTTGTCGTGTCGCGTCGTTTAGGAAAATCAATTGACCCTCTCGACACTCGAAAAAATGCAACATCGACTTGGCTCACTCGTCGCTGATGCGATAGCATTCGACGGAGTAGTCTATCGCTCTTCCACTCCAGAGTATGCCAGTGCTTCGGATCTCATCTCTGGAATTGGAAGTAAGTTGCATGGCCAGCGTTGGAATGTCGATCCGATACTTGAATGTTAGGCAAAGTGTTAATTAGCAAAAAAGGCAATCGTCAATGACAAGAACGGCGTCTAAACCAAAAACAAAACGCACATCTAAGGTGGCTGATCACAAACCAGCAAAGGTTGCCAACTCGAAACGTCGTTCATCCAAAACAATTGGTTTTCGTAGCGTTCTGACTGGAACGGCTACTAAGACTGGCGTGAAAGCAAGTTTTGCATCTCTGCGGACAAGCATAAACTTGACCCAGTCGGAGTTTGCTAAGTTGTTTCCGATCTCGGTTCGTTCGTTGGCAGGAATTGAAGCTGGAACCGCGCCGTCTGAGTCAACCACTCGGCGTTTTCAAGAATTGAATCGATTGATCGTGGCTTTGGAGGAAATCATGAAGACAGCTTCCGTTGGTACATGGCTGCTTAAGCCAAATAATGCCTTTGACGGACTAAAGCCAATTGAAGTCATCGACCGTGGCGAAATTGATCGACTCTGGTCTATGATCTTTTACCTACGCTCAGGTTCGCCGAGTTGAAGGGACTTGAGCATTGGGTGTTTGAAAGCGTATAAGATAGTTCAGACCGATCTTGAGATCGATGAATCGTAGCAATTCGTAGACGTTAGAATTGGTCGAGGCACCTAAAACATTGTGCGAGAATGCGGACGGGCCAGAATGCGAACATCGGAATGGAAGCAGCTTAGTAGTGGAGTCTTGCTCACCCTGTTTGCCGGGTCGGATGCCGATAAGAAGGAAGAAGACAAAGCTCCAAAAGGGGCCAAGTAATAGCGTCAATAACAATTAATCATATTGGCCCCTTTTGAAGCGCTCACAGGTGGTCCTTTTTAAAGCGCTCAATGACATCTCTCGTTTTTCTAAGTAGAAATTTAAGAAAAACGACGCTGTCACCTACCGAAGGACCCTTGGGTTGGAAGTTCACGCGACGCATATACTTCTACAAGTGGGGTTAGAAGACTAGACTGGAACTGAGAGGTAAATCATGTCGGAAATAGCAGTCGAAAAAAAGGCCAGTCTGGCAGCCGAAAAGTCGGCCAGTTGATCCGGGGGTGACTTGGGGCCGCCGAGGGGTTCGAGTATGTGGTTTTCCCA
>JAYTVL010000539.1:0-1113 GCA_043744075.1 Pirellula sp.
CCATGGCAGAAGAGTCGATGTTTGATCGTAATACCCGATATAGAACGACCCGGTCAAACTTGTTGCGTTCGTAGCAGTCCATCCCAACGATTGTTGTTCTTCGGTCTTGCTGCCATCTACTACTGTTTCAACATTGACCGCAACTGTTACAGGCGACGTCGAGGTCGGAGTGTACCATTTTTCGTCGGTCATTCTGTCCAACGCGTCGTAGACGTATTCAATCGCTCGACCGTTGCGATCGATCGTTCGCGTTAAGTTTCCTGCCACGTCGTATGTATAACTTCGCGATAGCGACAAGGCATTGGTTTCCAAAACTTTGCGATTCCAATTGTCGTATCCAAAGGTGGTCATGTTTCCGTTAGGGTCCGTGAGAGTTTTCAGGTTTGAAGCTGTGTCGTATACATAAGAAGTGCTGCCCGTCGGATCCGATTGCGAAAGCAATCGATCATGCGCGTCATACGTATAGGACGTGACTAAGGGAATAGCCGGTCCTGAGTTGTCCGGGTCAGGGTCCGTGCGTTTAATTAGGTTGTTGTAGTAATCGTAGGTGTAAATTGTAGAAAAGCCTGCCACGTCAGTCATCGATGCCAATCTGCCGCGATTGTCTCGCATGTAGGAGGTTACGTGGGACATGGGATCTGTGACGGACTTCAACCCGTTCATGCTATATGCGTATTGCGTTACGGGAGAGAGCAATGGCCCAGCCACATCTGGATCTGGATCTGTTTGCGTTACCGCTCGCCCCAATGCATCGTACGAAATCGTTGTGGTTGCACTGACTGGATCAGTCGTGCTGGTCATCCAGTCGTTTGCATTGTAAACCCAACTTGTCACCGGAGACAGAAGTGGCCCTGTGCCATCGGGATCAGGATCTGTTCGACCGACCATGCGTTGTTGGTTGTCAAAGGCGTAACTTGTGAGCCGAGAAAGTGGATCAGTGATACTGGTTTGGTCGCCGCGTACGTTGTACCCAATGATGGTTGTTGTAGCCCACGACAGTCACTGGCGATAGTAACGGACCGGTTCCGTCTGGATCTGGCTCAATCATTTGGTATGGCAATCCATCCGCATTCCGTTTTGCTGTGCGACTGAAGCCCAGGGGTGTAATCGATT
>JAYTVL010000540.1:0-12424 GCA_043744075.1 Pirellula sp.
TAACGCGAATTTCATTATACAAAAGCAAAGCGGTAGCCGGGATAAACGGGAGAAAATAATAGACGACACGAAACAACACGATTGCCGCAAACATATCTCCGGTCGATTCGTCAGGGAAAAAGGATATGAGTACCATTTCCAAAATCCCGTAGCCGCCCGGAACGTGTGTTAGAACGGTGATAATCTGGCCCGTCAAATACGCGATCAAGACGGTCGAGAAATTGATATCTGGATTCCCTTGATTGGGTATCAGCCAAAAAAGCACGAGCGAAGCTAAGAGGAAATCCCCTGCTGAAACCATAAGTTGCATGGCAGAAAGCCGAACGGGCGGCAACGTAACTTCGAAGTCACGAATCCGGATCGGCTTTCGATAAAATGCACATGCGAGAAGGTATGCCGCGATACATGCAAGGAACAGCCATCCCCAGACGTGATGATCAAGAATCAATTTTTCTCCAACATCTTCAGGCAATTTTATGGGTAACCAGACGAACGCTACGCCAGCCAACAAGAAAAGGCCTAGCCAAAAAGTCGTTGCAAGGATCGTCACTAACGCAACGATTTCCAAAAGGGAAAACCCCCAGGTGGAATAAAGTCGGTAGCGGACAGTGTTTCCGCCCAGCAACCATCCAAGGACGTTCCCGTACGAGTAACCAACAATTGCCCCGGTCATTATCTTCGAAATAGGAAGACTCTTCTTCAGATGGCGGATTGCGATCCAGTCATAACCAGTCAAGATTAGGTAGTTAAGAATCGTTAAGGTCAAAGCCAAACCGATCTGCCAGTAAGGGACGTTGGAGATGCCCTCTTGGATATTTTCAAAAGTGACTTTTGCTTTTTGTAGCTTCCATTTAACGAGAAAGAACGCCACCACCATAATCGCAATAATTGCGGTGATTTTCGCCGACTCACCTAACCGGCCGATCATTTGCGAATCCGGGTTGCTATGCGATCTCTCGACAGCTTGCAATTGTTGGTTTTTGTGGTCCGAAGGTGGTATTGGCTGGAACGAGTTCAAGTAATTTGCCTATGAAGTGCAGAGTTAGTGTCGATAATCAACTGGAAAAGCTGATTCAACAGTTAAACTACGCAATTTGCGTTCAGTTTGGTAGCCCTACTCAAAAACTACGATTCTAACGGTTTTTCCTGTCGATACGCAGTGCATGCCATCGAATCGGCGAAACTTACGACTTGATTGGGAAACAAGCTACGATGAACCGTCTTTACACTGCTTTATCGGCCAGTCTTGCCATTGGCCTTTTGACAAGTATGGTTTTTGGTCAAAACGCGACCGACATCGTTGTTCCAGGGACTGGCGTTCAATTGATGCAAGTAGGGGATGATTTTGAAGATGCAAGTTGGGAGTTTATACCAAATAATCCAAAAAGTTCTGAGGACATAGACGAAAAACAGCGTATGCCGATGGGTAAGTCGACAAATGGACGTTGGTACGAGGGAGCCAAACGAGGCCATCCTGATATCGTCAAGCGAGTTCCAACACCCGCTGGTGGAATACGAGGAAGCGAGGGCTCGCTGCTTCTAAAATCTTTGCAGACAGGAATTCCAAAAACAGCAAGTTTTACTATGCACCAAGACGATTTCATCTGCAATGTGCAGTATCGAATTGGTGGCACAGTCAGGGTTGAGCAATCACCAAATATGACCACGAGGGTATTTCTGCCTCCCATAGAGCGATGGGAGAAAAGAAACGGTCCGCATTTTGCCTTCCGCGCGGCAGTGGAAACCACGGTTCCGGAGACGAAATCAAAGTTTCTATTCGCATCAAAACAAGAGAAAGACGAAATCTATTGGCCCGGCTTGTTCATCCTGAGAGCCACACGAAACGAGAATGGCAAGACAGTTACGTACGCTCATTTTCGAATTCGTGCAGACAAGCGGGGTGGTGATTTTATGGGCCCCGAGATCAAGACCATGGGATGGTGGACTCTCGGACTCTCTTTTACCCCAGACGGACTGACACATTACTTCGCGAAACCAGGCGTGGATGAATTGACGCGAGACGACTATCTCGCAACCGCAATGCCCTACGGCTATCGTTGCGAGGAAGTACGATCGTTCTTCTACAATGTCGTAAATGGAGACAATGGTCGAGATTGGACTACTGACTGGATCATAGACGATCCAAAATTCTACGTGGTTAAAGGCTCACGCTAGTGCCAGAAACAGGAAGTTCCTTCCGGCTTTTGGCCATGAGCCGCAGTGCGCTAGCACACGGTTTTTTGTGCGTACAAAACCGGACGCTAGCGCGTTCCGGCTGATGTTGATAGGCTTTTTTCCGCTTGCGAAAGCAGAAGGGAATTAAGGTTTTTGGCACTAGCGCTGTGCGATCTTGCCTTGTGTTTATCCCCGAAGCAAAACGAATCCGCAGAGCAATTCTGCGGTATTTGTATGGGAATCCCGCATTCCTTGGGCTGCGGTTCGTTCAGGTTTTCTGGCTACATTGATCAGTATGAATGGAATACCACTCGGTGATAACTTGGCAAAAAATATCCAGGCTCGGCTTCAGGCGGCCGGAGCCATGCACCAGCAAGGGCGGCTCAAAGAGGCTCAGGCAATTTACGAAGATATTCTCAAGTCCGACCCAAAGCAATTGGACGCATTGCATCTGCTAGGAATCATAGCCGCGCAATCAAAGCACTTCCAATATGCTGCCGACTTGATCGCCAAAGCAATTGCCATTGAACCCGAGAATTCTGCCTTCTACTACAACCAAGGCATTGTTCTAAAGGAACTCAAACAGCTGGAGGCTGCGGTTGTTAGTTATGACCGCGCTATCGCGATCAAGCCTGACTACGCCGAAGCCTACTACAACCGTGGCATTGCGTTAAAGGAACTCAAGCAACTAGAGGCTGCCGTTGATAGTTATGACCGCGCTATCACGATCAAACCAGACTACGCCGAAGCCTTCTTCAACCGTGGCAATGCGTTACGAGATCTCAAACAACTAGCGTCTGCAATTGCCAGTTATGACCGCGCTATCGCGATCAAGCCAGACTTCGCTGAAGCGTACTGGAACAAAAGCCTTGCGTTACTGTTAGGTGGTGACTTCAAAAATGGATTGTCATTGTATGAGTGGCGTTGGAAAAAAGGAGACGCCGAAAAACGTCGGCGCAGCTTCTCGCAACCGCTTTGGCTAGGTGACGAATTACTCAAGGACAAATCGATACTGATTCACAGTGAGCAAGGCTTAGGCGACACGATTCAGTTTTGTCGGTATGTGCCCCGGTTGGTTGAAGCAGGAGCGAACGTTCTTTTTGCGCCGCAAGTGCCACTTCGTGGATTGATGAAGAAACTTGGAACGAACGTGATCATCGTTGACGAAAATGATCCCACATTGCAGTTCGATTTTCATGCTCCTTTGCTTAGTTTGCCGTTAGCATTTAAGACAAACTTAACCAATATTCCTTCATCTACTCCGTATCTCTACCCAGACGAGAACCGGATGAACCTTTGGAAGAAGAAGATCAGAGTTGGCGGTTTCAAAATTGGCATTTGTTGGCATGGAGGCCCTTCGAAAATCGACACGGGTCGATCTCTTCCTGTGGATAATTTTTACCGGCTATCAAAACTTAAGAATGTTCAGCTAATCAGCCTTCAAAAAGGTGAAGGAGTCACTCAGCTCCGTGACTTGCGATTGGACATGAAAATAGAAACTCTTGACGAATCGTTCGATTCCGGGCCAGACGCGTTCATGGATACCGCAGCCGTGATGAAGCTTTGCGATCTTGTCATTACATCCGACACAGCCGCAGCTCATTTGGCTGGTGCGCTTGGGGTTCCGGTTTGGGTTGCTCTAAAATTCGTTCCCGATTGGCGTTGGATGATCGATCGGGATGACAGCCCCTGGTATCCGACGATGCAACTTTTTCGTCAGCAGTCAGATGGTGACTGGAAAGGTCTCTTTTCCGAGATTGAGAAGTCTGTGATTCAATTATTTGGCGAGAATGTGGCATAGAAACGTATTTATTTCCAAACGCCTCTAACCGAACAATTCCGCTATGGGTTGCCCACGATCGGTAATTGGCACTGGGCGATCACCGTCGTAGAGCTCTTCGCTAGGATCAATCCCCAATGCATGATGGATCGTCGCGTGGAAATCTGGAATCGAAACCGGACGCGACGCAATCCTGCGACCTAACTCGTCTGTCACTCCAATCGCTTGCCCAAGCTTTAGTCCACCGCCCGCTAACAAACCACTGAATGCAGCCCCTTGATGACCGCGACCACCGCGGCCATCAAAATCAGGTGGCCGACCGAACTCGGTCGCAACCACTAACAGTGTTTGATCAAGTCGCTTTCGGGCTTCGAGGTCGCGTAACAAAGCCGCAATGGCCTGGTCCAACTGATCGATCAACACATGCTGCTGAAGCTGACCTTCATTGTGAGTATCCCATCCGGTCCCGTTAATGAAGTTTAAATTGAAAGAGACTTCAACGAATCGAACGCCCGATTCCACTAGCCGTCTTGCAAGCAAGCAACGTTGGCCAAACTCGCTGCCGTATTCTTGCCGCAAAGTGTCCGGCTCCGATTTCAGGTTGAAAACACTCATGAAATTCGGACCAGTTAGCTTGGAACCTGCGTCGGAGGCTGCCACGTAATCTTGGATGCGTTCGTCATCGGCGTGATTCTCTGCAAACTCTCTACGAAGCTTTCCCGCCAAAGAATTACGTCGATCGAACCGATCACCGGACAATCCGGACGGACGGCGCAAGCCAGCTGGGCCTAGCTCGGTATCCGTCAAGTACACATAGCTATGCTTGGCTCCTAAAAATCCCGGACCACGCGATGCACTCGGGTAACCTGCCACGACGTAGGCAGGCACTCCTTCTCCGTTTGCTCCTAGCTGATGCGAGACGATCGAACCGATGGACGGATAGACAGTTGAGTCGGCAGGCGGTCGCCCCGTGTGCACTCGGTTGGTGGCCGCCGCATGTTCGTCAACCACATTGTGATGGAGTGTTCGAACCACCGCACACCGATCAAGCATATTGGCAGTTCGCGAAAGGTGTTCGCAAAGTTGCACGCCTGGAATGGCCGTATCCACCGCAGCGTAGTACGAACCCGGGTCCGTGCGACCTTTACTGACACGCTTCGGATCAAACGTATCAACCTGGCATGCCCCACCGCCAAGCCACAAAAAAATACAGCTATCCGCCGAACCAGCTCGAGGACTGTTCACTTTGGGACTTGCAACCGACTTGGAAATCGTTGAGGTCGTATCGATGCAGCTCATTGCCGCTGCACCGCCCATCCACTTAAGGTATTCGCGTCTTTTCATTTCAGTATTTCACTCTTAGTGCTTATTGAGCCGCAACGCGCTAGCGTGCGGGCAGGAACGTTGTGAATCACCTTCGAATCCGGCCCTCATGCTAGCGCATTGAGGCTCAAAATTCACAAAGTGAGTGCTATTGGGCGCTTGCTGCTGGTAGCCCATCCTACGGGATAAACATAAATTCTGGACTATTAAATAATGCCCACGAAGCGTCTTCCATTCGCTCACGCCAATCCGTTTCGAGCCATTG
Source organism: Pirellula sp. (assembly GCA_043744075.1). GTDB lineage: Bacteria > Planctomycetota > Planctomycetia > Pirellulales > Pirellulaceae > JBKCUI01. The sequence goes on from JAYTVL010000540.1 coordinate 5,544, forward strand.
CGTTGGAGTATCGCCTCGAAGAATCTCTTGTTCGAGCAACAACTTGATTCGAGTCGCTTCCGGCACTAAATGGTTTGCCCATGAAACCGCATTGCGCTTATAGGATTCCAAAGTCTTGGAACGAATCATTCGGTCTAGTTTTCTGGACTGGAATCCAGGTTCCAATAAAGCAACAAAGTCTGCACTTTCTTCGGGACACGGCAAACGACCAAGTATGACTTGGAACATGTCATCTACCAACTCCGATACCGATCGTGTACTCCATGCCATTTCAGTAAATCGGCTATCATCGGACAATCGTGCGAATTTGGTCGCGGTCAACCCGTTACCGAGGATTAGCGACTGGAGCGGACTGGCCGACTCGTCGCGCAGCGTCAACGGGGTTGGTCGCGAATCACGCCAACCAAGTGCCATCATCAAGTCGCATACTTGTTGTACGGCTGGCAACATCAGTGCGGGGCGATCACGATCGGTCGAGGTCGAAGCCAATTGCCAAGCCCGAGTTGGAAAACCTAAATGCAGAAACTGTTCCGGTGGTCGTCGGCCCTCAGGGTCGAGCGACATCGGCTCGACATCCATCGGCTTACCGGCAACTGCGTACAACGAATCTATCGTTTGCTCCGCAGTGAGTCTTCGCCTAGCAGGACCGTACGCCAGTTGCTTGGCCTTCTTAAACGTTTCGAACTCCTTCTGAGTCAGCGGGCTCGCCTGATAGATCTGCGACTTGAAAATCATGCAAGCTAAGTGTTTCAAATCATAGCCGCAGAATACAAATTCTCGTTCAAGCAGATCCAGCAATTTCGGGTCGAGTGTTTCGGCAGCATCCCAATTGTCGATCGGATCGACCATCGCCCAACCGGTATAGCGATGCCACAGCCGATTCATCATCACCCGTGGAAAACGACTATTTGACGGAGAGGTAATGATCGCCGCAAATCGTTCGCGAGAATCCTGCTCATTGCGAAGTAAGTTTGCGGGCAAATCGATCTTTGGAAAGGACGCGAGATGCCAGTCAGGTGCAAGCTTGTCGCCCGCTTTGAGAGAGATGGTAATCAATGGCTTGCGTCCCCCAGGATTCAACGGGACAGTGCTCGAATTCGGTAGAGACAACGTTTCGCGTTGCAACATGGCCGCTAACGAAAAGAGCTCTTCTTGCTTGAACGGACTGTTGGGAGAATCGTGGCAACGTGCACAGGACATTTCCATGCCGAGGAACGCTTTGGTCAAGATCTGAGCTTTGGCGGCCATCGGCGAATCGTTTTGTGAAGCCATCGCAAATCCACCTGGACCACCAAAAAATTTGCTCCCCTCCATAAGACTGAGTTCAGTGGCAAATCGATCGAACGGCTTGTTGTCCAGAAAGGACTCTTGTATCCAAAAACGGAAAGGGCCTGTGTTGTTCTGTTCGGGTTTGACGATACCAGGGTTCTCAGCCAAAACATCTTGCCAGTATCCAACCCAATGGTCGGCCCATCGATCGTCCGCCACGAGTTGATCAATCTTTTTGGAACGTTTGTCCGGCGAGCTATCAGCCACGAAAGCAACGATCTCGTCGCGTGTTGGCACAATTCCGATCGTATCGAGCGTGATCCGACGCAAAAAAGCATAATCGTCTATGTCCGAGATCGCATCCAAATCCCGACCCGACGACTCAACACAGATTCTATCGATGGCTTGGCTTACGGGATTTCCCAAGGGAGGGCGCGGCTCCTGCCAAGCCGGTTTGCCACTTGCCGCATCGCCGGCCAAGATTTTCTCTCTAGCAATCTTGTGTCGCTCCTCCCAATACTGCTGTTCCTTTTTGCTTGACTCCAATCGCAAGCGTTGGTTCAAGCTTTGCATGCGGCTAGCTTCGTCTGCCAAGAATTCCTTCCAACGCGACTCGGTTGGGAAAAAGGGTTCGATTCCATCCGACGTCAACACTTGAAAGTCGCCATCCTCGGACGCAATAGCCACGCAAAGATCGCCGATTTCGGGGCGAATGGAGCGGCCGCCTGCGATGGCATCCAAGCGAAATACGTGCAACCCTTCATTCAGCTCAACCTCGATGATGTCCTCACGATGCCCTTGTGTAATAGCCACCAAATTGGGTCGAGGTGGTTGCGAAAGGGCTGGCACCTCCTCATGTCCATCGCCGTTGGTCGTCAAGAATGGTTGGGACGCAATTTGCTTTCCATCGATCCAAAGTCGCGTCGCGTTCTTCGATCGCAATAGAATTGAATACTTGCCGGCAGGCAACGAACGTTTCAGATAAGACTGGGTCAATATTGGAAGCTGTCTGTCCTCGATTACCCCACGTTCGTTATACTTCTTTGGGAGCTGGCTCATGGCCAAGAAAGGCAAATCGAATTCGAGCGATGGCTGATCTAATGTGAATCCCCAGGTGCGGTCCATGAGCCCCTCAAAGAGTTTTACAACGACGCGATCATTTGGGAGATCCTCGGCCGCGATCCAAGTGTTTGTCGGTGTGGCATTACAACGATAACGACTTGCAATTGTTTCTGCCGTTAACGCTTTTCGATGGATGGCAATTTCATCAAGCCAACCCTTAAAGGCCGCCGTGTGATTCGGTTGTCCGGATCCGATCCAAAGTTGATCGTTGTCCACATAGGGTGGTGCAGTGGTATCGCCCTCCATGTCCCAGGAACCGTCAACTGCTTGGCCATCGATATATGCGTGCAGGCTTCCGACCGTCCCAAAGTAATAAGTAACTGCCACATGGTGCCATCCGCTCTCAACGGGGAAGCCAATACTGCTAGTCCAGCGATGGAACTTAGGTGCATCATTGGGTTTTACGTCTGTAGCTGATTCGCTCTCTCCGTCGCGACTTCGAAACAAGAAATTGAGTAAGGCAACTTGGCTCTCGCCCTTGAGCCGCAGCGCGTAGTTAAGATTCTCTTTTGCAAAGCCAGTGTTGCCAGTTCTGCCCTTACTTATGACCGACATATACTGGCCATTTCCGATGGCACGCGGGAAAACCCAAGCCTCCAAAGTGATCGAATCGCCTGTATCGAAATCCAACGGACTCTTTTCACCCGGATCGTTAACTTGCAAGCAGTCCTTGCCACCTGGAAAATCCCCGGCGAGGTTGTTTTGGTCAAACAGCGGGTATGCCTTCGGTCGAGGTCCTTGCTGTCCCAGAACGACTTTGCCAAACAACTTAGCCGATAGTTCAGTACCTACTTTCGACGGAATGGACTTCGCCGACTTGAGTACGGAAAGATCCCAATAAGCGACCGGTTGATCACGAAGCACTATTTCGGAGTAAGTGCCAGGACTCTCCTGAGCAACCATCCGAAGGCAGTCGGCAGTGCATAGAACTGCTACGAAAAAAAGACAATGTGTGAATCGCTGCGGCATGGCGGACTCAAGTTTGAGGTGGGTCAGGACGGAGATTTTCCATGTAATGCGTTTTGGCAGGGCTAAACCATTATACCCGATCAGGGTCATCCATAGCCAGATCACGCCCATCGCTATCGCTCTGAGAGGCTGTGATTTTTCTGAATCCAAAGAAAGTATCCGTCACACTCCGTGTGACGTTGCCTCAAAAACCAAAGGTTTTTGAACTGCGGACGTCACACGGAGTGTGACGAGTACTATAAAATCACAGCCTCGGAGCGTGCCAACCGGTCCCCTGGTAGATTCCAGTCTGCCGCTCGACTTATTTGTTGTTCTTTTTCTTTCCTCCCTTTGGAGCTGTCAAGTCTAGGTTTTTATTTGGGTCCATTCTCGCCAGTGCTTCTTCGGTTGGACTACCACCGAATTGCTTATAGTATAGTTCTTGAAAGGGATTGATCTTGGGTCCGATGACCTTTTCGTTCACCATCAGCGGCAAAGCTTCGCCCCAAAATTTGTCGAAGGCGCCTGCAAGCTCTTTCACAACTTCTTGATGCTGTGCGGCAACATCGGTCGTTTCGCCATAGTCGGCCTGCAGATCAAAAAGTTCCCACTTGGGTTCAGCCGCTCCTGCTTCGGATACGAGGTGCCAACGTTTATTGCGTACGCTGCACATCTTGAATTTCGATAGGTTAGGATCAGCCAACTTTGGCCAGCGTCCTAGATGCGTGATGAGAGCACGATCAGCCCACGGTGCGTTTGGATTCTCCAGCAATGGCACAAGACTGCGGCCCTCCACTTGTGGTTTCACTTCGTCAGGTATTTTGGCGCCTGCAAGTTCGGCCAAAGTCGAAAAAAAGTCAATATGGGCTGTGAGGGCTGAACAGTCTGCAGGCTTGATCGTGCCTGGCCAACGCCAGAAAGAACTTGCATGGGTACCTCCAAGCCACGCAGTACCTTTGGAGCCATGCATTCCAGCGTTAAATACTTTTACTCCCGCAGTGCCTCCATTGTCATTCATAAAGATTACAAGCGTGTCTTTAGCGATTCCCCACTCGTCCAGTTTGGAAAGTATTTTGCCAACGTTCTGGTCAATGTTATGCAACATGCCAAAGAAATTTTCCGTGTCCGGTGTTAGGTCCTTGCCTTCGTATAGGGCCTTGTCCTCGGGGCGAGCGATGTAGGGGCCATGCGGAGTGTTGGACGGAATATAGGCAAAGAACGGCTTATTGCTTTTACGTTGCGAGTCGATCCACTTCGTTGCTTGTTCGTAATAAAGGTCCGCGCAATAGCCCTTTGTTTTTACGAACGTGCCGTTGTGCAGGATTGCTGGGTCGAAGTACTTATTACCAGGTGCGTCGCCGCAAGAGCCAGGATAAATCTGCCCGACGCCACCGCCGCCATGAATAAAGACTTCATTGAAGCCACGACGGTTTGGCTGATACTCGGCTTCGTCGCCAAGGTGCCATTTACCGAAAATGCCGGTCGAGTAACCGTTGGATTGAAGTACCTGTGCGACAGTCGTAGCTTTCAAGGTTAGCCGCTCGCGTTCAAGGATTGTGTGAGTGACACCGTTCTTGAACTCATGACGACCGGTCATCAACGCGCTTCGGGTCGGCGAACATGTAGGGCTGACATGAAAATCAGTAAAGCGAACCCCTTCGCTGCGAACCTTGTCTAAATTCGGAGTCTTGAGAACTGGGTTACCGTGTGCCGAAATGTCACCGTAGCCTTGATCATCCGTCAGAATGAAGAGAATGTTGGGACGTTTTCCGGCTATGCTTTCCGCCTGAAGTATAGCCGGCAGTGCTAGGCATAGTGCGAAAGCGATGAAAAGCATGTTTTTCATGATGAGATTGCTCTCGTAGAGAGTTATTTGCAAGCAAATAAATTGAAACGAAGTTTTCGAAGATTTTACACTTCATTCGGCACGAGCGGGTGCGACGATTTGTTTTTTTGAAAGCCGTGCTGACCGGAGGGTTAGTGATCGGTGTTACACCTGTTGCGGTTGAAAATTCCGTAAGGATGGATTCGGGCAGCAGAATGAGGTTTTTTTTCGTGTTTTTCCAGTTTGACCGCTACTTAGCCTTTGCCTTCGGAAGTATACATGTTGTATACCTTTTGGGGTGAAGCAGGCGGGCTGACGGAGGCCGGATGCAGGCCCGACGGACATAGTTCATGAAGCAAATCAAAAAATCTGCCAAGCTTGCCAACGTCTGCTATGACATTCGGGGCCCCGTCCTGCAGAAGGCCAAGCAGATGGAGGAAGAGGGCCACAAGATCATCAAGCTGAATATCGGCAATTTGGCCGCGTTCGGCTTTGATTCACCCGAGGAAATCCAGCAGGACATAATCCACAATCTGCCAAATGCAGCGGGCTATACGGATTCCAAGGGGATTTTCGCGGCTCGCAAGGCGATCATGCATTACACCCAGCAAAAGGGTATCAAGGGTGTGACGCTTGAAGATATTTTCGTTGGCAACGGCGCCTCCGAGCTGATTGTCATGGCGATGAATGGCTTGCTGGATGTCGGCGATGAAGTGTTGGTACCGGCTCCGGATTACCCGCTTTGGACGGCCGCGATCAGTCTCTCGGGTGGCACGCCGAAACATTATCTGTGTGACGAAGAAAAAGGTTGGCTGCCGGACCTTAACGACATTCGCAGCAAGATCACGCCCAAGACACGCGCGCTGGTTATCATCAACCCGAACAATCCAACCGGCGCCCTCTATCCGGATGATCTGCTAAATGAATTGATTGAGATTGCTCGCCAGCATCACTTGATCATTTATGCCGACGAAGTGTATGACAAGGTATTATATGATGGTGCCAAGCACACCTCGGTGGCGGCCTTGTCTGAAGATGTCCTAATGATAACCTTCAATAGCCTGTCGAAGAATTATCGTTCCTGCGGCTACCGCGCCGGCTGGATGGTAGTTTCAGGCGACAAACGTAACGCCAAGGACTATATCGAGGGGCTGGAAATGCTGGCCTCGATGCGATTGTGCGCGAATGCTCCGGGACAGCACGGTATCCAAACCGCGCTCGGCGGCTATCAGAGTATTGATGATTTGGTTGCTGAAGGCGGACGACTCAAACGCCAGCGCGACATCGCCTATGAACTGATCACAGCCATTCCCGGTGTCACTTGCGTCAAGCCGCAGGCGTCCCTGTACATGTTCCCGCGCCTTGATCCCAAGATCTACCCAATCAAGCACGACCAGGCCTTCATTTCCGAATTGCTGGAGGAAGAAAAGGTTTTGTTGGTGCAAGGCACCGGATTCAACTGGCCGCATCCCGATCATTTCCGATTGGTATTCCTGCCACATGAAGACGATATGCGCGAGGCAATCGGACGGATTGCCCGATTCTTCGAACACTACCGCAAGCGTCACGGCACTAATTGAGTTTACGTAGCATAGGCTTCCAGCCTGTGAGAATGAGTTCACAGGCTGGAAGCCCACTGCTTTCAACATCTTTGATCTAGTGTAACTCGATGCGAATATTGTAGTTAGGTGCTCTTACGAATAGTTTTTCGAAGGAG
>JAYTVL010000541.1:0-3563 GCA_043744075.1 Pirellula sp.
TCGGTAGATGAACAGGACAGGTTTTGTTGTCTGTGTTTTTGCTCTGGTAACCGCCAAGTAAGCGTACAAGCAAACGAGCATGTAAATTCCAAATATACCGCGATCAAAAGAAAAACAGAGGCAAAGAGCCATCGTCCCAATTGCCGTAATGAGCAGCAGCGCGGTCATGGAGTTTTCTTGCTTTTCTCGACTCTTGGCCTTCGAAAACCTCGGTAATTGCCGATCGATGGCCGAATAGTGAATGGCTAGCTCCGCGACCGGCCAAAGCGATAACAACATCAAATATCCAAGATAGATCCCGTTGGTTGCGGTCTTGTTGGTTGCAAACACGGCCGCCTGAACAACTCCAGTTATGGTTGCAATAACCAAGAGTATTGAAAACATCGCGATTCGATTGCCAATGACGCGAAGAATCAACGCGATTGCAAACATCGAGATGGAAATGCGTTGTTGGCTCGCAATAATAATTACTGCAGGTTTAAACACCATGGCGACAAATTGCATGAGGGCAACAATGAGGACGCCAATGCAAAAATACACAGCAAAGAGGGCGAAGCCCGATTCCTCCAATCCATCTGCTCTTACCGGCCTAGCTACAAATCCAAACGACATCGGGACCTGCGGGACCAACTCCCATTGTATTGGATTATCAAGCTTCAATTCATCAATCGACATATCTGCCTCCAAGTAACGAACCAAGAATTGGAACAACGGTGACATTAAAACGAACCCCTTTGGGCCACTTGCGCTTGGCAATAGCCGTTTCAACAAGTGTTTTTTTCAAATCGGTGGTTGTAAGAACGACCACAATGAGACGGCGCTGAGCGAGCATATTTGAGTAATAAGGATGGCCCACACGAATCCGGATATCTGTTTCAAGTTTTTTTGCAACGTGTACAGGTGATCCACCAAGATCCACCCGTAACAATCGCATTGGTCCTTCTTCGGTTCCATTCTCAAGGGCATGCTGAAGAGCCCGTTGCTGTTTTGTTGCATTCGCAACTAGAGCGATAATCTCATTTTCAGTTAAGATTCGAAGTGTTGGCCTTGTAGTAGCGACGTATTCAACAAGTGCCAACTGCGTTGCCAGCGCCTGGGGACCTAGTGGTCTGGATCGGCAAGCTGGCAATCCAAACGATCGAATGGTCTTCACTCCTGGTAGAAAGTACTGGCGACGGCCAACCAACTCACTGGACTTAAGCCAACCCGACTTTACCAATCGACCGGTTACCTTGATGGTTGCGTTCGCATTCGCTTCGGACAAGAAAAGTTGCTCAACCGCGTCATTGGTCAAAATGCGAAGTCGTATGACGGTATCAATGATCTTTCGATCACGAGCACCGAGTTCTTTTCGCGTTAATCGAGCTTTCGTTTGACTACCAGAGTTCATATGGAAGCCTCCGGCTCACGCAGTGCTGATGGAATCTCTTGAATCGATCCGCTGAATACAGCCCGCAGAACTCAATGGCTTTTAGGGTTCTCCCAAATGGTCCGACCAAGACGGCATCTGGAATCTGGCCACGTTCTCGCTTGGCAAGATCTTCGCCAACCCATTGTTTTGCGAGTTCCAGCCGATCTCGCGAGATCGCAAGGTATACACCAGCCAATCCCAGATCGTGAGAAACTTGCAGTGGGTGCGAAAGGCGTACGCGACTTTTCAAGCCGAACATTTTGGCCGCGTTCGGCCCCAGCCTGTAGGTTTTGGTTACTATTGTTTCAGAGTTCAGCCAACGATTTCTCGCTTTTGCAACGAGCGAGAAATAATTCGGTGGTCGGTCGCCGACGCTCCAGACGAATAATGGGGAACTTGGAATTGGCAATTGTCGTGCCAGCAGCTTCGAATAAACGACTAAGCCATCCGCCAAGTAATTGTCAATTTGTCGCTTTGCAATGCGCTCGTGGCCATCGAAGAATCCAACAATGATTTGTGTTAGGCTGAAGACTCGAACACAGCGAGCCAATGCGACAACCATGTCGTTCGGGTCGATTGGATCTTGGAATGTAGTTCGACAAATCATTTTTTGGTCATTGCGTTTTGGGCTATGATGAGCAGGGCTTGTCAACCTTGACACAGCAAGTCTTGACATCCATTGATGTCTCACGTCACTAAACTCTAAATCCATGCCGCGCTCAAAACAGAAAGACGGCGCTCAAAGCGAGCGCTCAAGTTTGAAGACAGATTCACCTTTTGAATCCATTAAAGAGCCTGCGTTAGATCCTGCGAAGCTGGAACAACGTATGAAGGCATGCGGTATTGAAACCAAGACGGAACTTGCGGATTTAGCAGGGATCCATCGCGGTACGGTCCAAAACGTTTTCAAAACCGGAAACGGTTCTAGAGCCACAATTGACTTGATCAAGCAGGTACTTCAAGCAAAGGAGAGTGATCTTCGACGACATCCAACCTTCAGGGTCAAGCCCGAGCCGAAATTGCGAATTGATCCACCGAACGATTGGAAAATAGTCTCGATCGAATCACCGTGTCTTATGGCGGCAAACGGAGTGAGCTATCAGGTAGCCAAACTGGAAAGCACAATCACGCCAGGACATTTCTCACGTGCAAAACTTTACAACTTATTGCACACGACCCCGCAAAAAATTCTTGAATCGAGCGAGCAACTGAAACGGCACGCTCAAGTTTGCGTGCTTCTTAAAGACGAGGGGCGAATTCTCAAACACCTCGACATAAGGCCTTTGGACGAAGACACCGCTTGGTGGGTCCTCAATCATTGGATGGACGCCACTCCCCTGTCGCAGATACTTGAGTCGGGAACAAAGTTGGAAGCCCGCCAAATCAAGACAATTGGCTCCGAACTATTGCTCGCGTTGCATTCGCTCCACCAGCATAAGGTCATCGTTCGAGAACTTGCGCCAGAGCGTATCCTAATATCCGATGGCAAATTCCCGTGCATCATTACTGACTTTGAACTCGCAAAACTACTTGACAGCGATATTTCTGTTTCGGGGAAATGGAAATTTGAAACAGACTATCGCGCGCCGGAAGTTGGCGGCAATGATCCGCATATTCAAAGCGATCTGTATAGCTGGGCTATTATTATCACAGAATTGTTGACTGGAAAAACGGTTGCTGACCAACCAGAACTTGAATCCGTTGTCAGCAACAAATCGATTGTCGATTTGATTTTCAAATGCCGTGACAAACGCTACCACTATCGACCAACAACCGCTGAGAATGTTCTGTCTACCTGGAAGAATTGGAAACCAAAATAAATGGCTGCTTCGGAATCCGAAACACTTTCGAGAATTCACGTGAGTTCGCTCGGCAGTTTCGTTTTTTGCCCTCGCGCAGGCGTCATTGCTTTCAAGAGTCAATCCGACAGTGAACTACAAGAAGAGCCGCGAGTTCCCAACCTAAGCTATCTGCCGATGTTTAATGAAGACGCCCTTCGCGAAAAATTTCAGGCAATTTTTCCAGGGTTCTTAAGGGTGTGGGGAGTGATGCTTGCTAGCACATTTGTTCTTTGGGTAATTGCTCGTTTTGGTTCGCCATCCTTGGCTGCATTCCTTTGCATTGCTTTGGTCCCGATTGGTTATGTAGCATT
>JAYTVL010000542.1:0-3560 GCA_043744075.1 Pirellula sp.
CCAAGCGTTGCAAAGGCACAAAAAGGTGCCAACCGCGCAATGATCAACATTCCGCTTTTGAATGGGACCATCCCACATGTGGTTTCTGGGCATTTTGGCGCCGCGCACGTTTTGTTAATGCCAGCTAGCCCTGGTACCGGCATTATTGCTGGGCAAGCGGTGCGAGCTGTATGTGAAGCAGTTGGCATTCAAGATATTTTGACCAAGAGCTTTCGCTCTAACAATCCTGTAGTACTGATCAAGGCGACTTTTGACGCGCTGTCGCAACTTAGAACGCGCGAAGATGTCGAACGACTCCGAGGCGTTAACCTGTCATGAATTTAGAAGAAATTAACAAAGACGTTGTAACCAATAAAGCTCGCAAGCGAATTGGTCGCGGTATTGGTAGTAAGACTGGTAAGACCTCGGGACGTGGTCACAACGGCCATAAGTCGCGATCCGGTTACTCTCGCCATCCCATGTTCAATGGTGGCGATTTGCCACTTGTTCGACGCATTCCGAAGCGAGGATTTCACAATCGCTGGGCAGAAACCGTGTTTGGCGTAAATCTCGAAGACATCGATTTGGTTTTTGAGGCTGGTGAAGAAGTGACACCCACTACGCTCCGTGAAAAGGGCCTGGTCAAGGTCCGATGTGACGAAATCAAGATTCTCGGGAACGGTGAATTGACAAAGGCATTGAAATTCACGGTAACTCGGGCGAGTGAATCCGCCAAAGAGAAGATTGCGAAGACTGGCGGCAGCATTGAAATCATTGCGGCAAAGCGTAGTCCAAAAGAACGAGTTGCGGCCTTGAAAATTGAGGCTGGTAGCTAAAGTCGTCGAAAAAGTCACCGAAAGATCGTTTGCTTCGAATTAGGCTAGCAGCAAAAACGAATATCCGAAACAATGAGATGGCCGGCGTTGACGCAAGATCAATGTCGGCCATTACTTTTGAGGCCTTTGCCTCTCACCAATTGAAGGACATGTCGACATGTTTGAAAAGCTCAGAGTAGTTTTTTCTATCCCCGAACTGCGTCAAAAGATTTTTCTGACGTTGTTCTTGTTGGCTGTTTACCGAATTGGATATCACGTTCGGCTGCCGGTCTTGACGGACGTCGATTTGGCTATGTCCGGCGACATGCAAGGGTTTTTAGACAGGGTCGCTTTGTTCTCTGCAACCGATTTACGATCACTTACGATTTTCGGACTTGGAATAGCACCGTATATTTCGGCGTCGATTATTTTTCAGCTTTTGGGAACTGTATGGGCTCCCATTGAGCAGTTGCGAAAGGAAGGGGCGGTCGGACGAAAGAAGATCAATGAATACACCCGCTATTTGACAGTCGTCATTTGTTTGGTGCAGAGTTGGGCGTATTTGCAGTTCCAGGTTGTGGGCGTAGACAATTCAACCGTTTCAACCGTGTTTTATAGCGGAACAAGGCTTTCATTCGGCTGGGTGGTAACCACTGTTGCAATTATGACTGCTGGTTCAATGTTCCTAATGTGGCTTGGCGAACAAATCGACGAGTATGGTATTGGCAACGGTGTCTCCCTCTTGATCATGGCAGGTATTTTGGCTCAGATGCCCAAGGCATTGTGGGACTTGCGTCAGAACATGTCCGGCACGTTGAGCGGGATGTCCGCAAACACGATTGGGCCTGACGTTCTAATTGTTCTTGCGTTCTTGTTCATTGGGGTTGTGTTTGCGGTGGTGTTCATCACGATGGCACAACGGCGAATTCAAATGCAAAGTGCAAAGCATGTTCGAGGCCGGCGGGTTTTTGGTGGAACAAAGCAATTTCTGCCGCTCAAGATCAATCAGTCAGGGGTAATGCCGATCATTTTCGCAAGTAGCATGCTCATGATTCCTGGATTGGCTTTTGGAGTATTTGCGAGCTTTTTCGCCAGTGGAGACAACGCAAGTGGTGGTTTGAGTGGTATTTTGGCCACCATTTTTTCGTCCTTGGCCAGCATGTTCAATAACCAATCATCGTTCTCCTACAACGTGCTTTACATCGTGTTCATTTTCTTCTTTTGCTTTTTTTGGACATCGATCATGTTCAATCCCAAGGAAATGTCGCAGAATCTGCAGGACTCAGGCGCGTTTATTCCGGGCTACCGACCCGGTAAGAGGACCGCTGACTACCTGGAAAAGGTAATGGTTCGGATCACTTATGTAGGAGCCGCATTCCTTGCGGTGGTCGCCATCGTGCCGACGATTATTACATCGCAGTTTGGGGTGTCGTTCAGTGTTGCAGCTTTTTATGGCGGAACTGGGCTTTTGATTGCGGTCAGCGTTGCATTTGATTTGATTCAGAAGATCGATAGCCACTTGTTGATGCGAAATTATAAAGGTCTACTTGAACAATAGTCGCTGAATTGACTGAACAATACTGCAAGCATGGGAGGGGCCGCTGCAATGCGATTGGTGTTCATCGGCCCGCCAGGGGCGGGTAAAGGGACTCAGTGCAAACGCCTAGTCGAGTTACTGAAGATACCGCATTTATCGACAGGTGAAATGCTACGAGCCGTAAAGCGTCAAGAGTCGGCGTTGTCTCGTTGGGTGGCGTCCTACATTGATGCTGGCAAGCTAGCTCCGGATCATCTTGTTATGCGGATCATCGCACAGCGGTTGCAAAGCGAAGAGTGTGTCAATGGAGCGCTCTTTGACGGTTTCCCCCGAACGATCATTCAAGCCCAATTGCTTGACGATTATTTAGTTGAACAGGGAACGCAATTGGATATGGCTTTGGAACTAAAGGTAAACGAGGAAGAGCTGATCCAGCGGCTTCTTAAGCGGGCTCAAATTGACGGACGCGCGGACGATAATTACGAAACAATTCGCGAGCGATTGCACGTTTTTAATACTCAGACGGCACCGCTGACAGAGTATTATGATTTACAAGGAAAGCTGGAACAGGTGAATGGAATGCAGCCTGAAGAGCAAGTTTTCGCCGATATCAAAGCTTGCGTAGCCAAGCATTAATTGAAATTTGTCGAGCCGCCAGCTAGCGCCTGGGCTGTGGGACAAATAGCAGTTTACGAAAAATGCGTTGATGCGAGTTTTGTTCCGTTCTGCAATCTGGCCTTTCAGGTTGGTCGGGGGCTTGTCCCCCACCAACCTTGTTTTGGCGTACTACCGGCTGGCACTCGCGAATCGACCCGTCCTCCTCGGTTTGCCCGCCTCCGGCGGGCAAACCCGAGGAGGACGGGAGTTGGGACGCCCAATTGTATGTCGTACGCCAAAACGCATCCGTCGGGGGCAATCCCCGAACGGATGGGCTAGTCGCACAGCCCAGCTAGTGCCGTACTTGGGGCTAGCACGCCTAGCACCATCCATCGTCAATGTTGCATTCAGCGCACTGCTAGGCGGCTTTGGTCTGGCAGCAGCCATCGCATTCGGCTGGGGTGGTCGTGACGCTGCAAAAAGGCTGATCGATCGATATGCAGGCTAGAATTTGACTTAGAACGGGGATTGGACCCCAACCAGCTCGTCTGGTTGGTGAATAAGATTTATTCGCCGAACGTGTGAGCGGCATGGCGCTAGCCGCCGGTTTTTCGCACGACACCGGCGGCTAG
>JAYTVL010000543.1:0-12383 GCA_043744075.1 Pirellula sp.
CTACCAAATGGGAAAGCGGTCATGGATCAGGCTTCACGAAAAAGGCGGCAAGCATCATGAGGTTCCGACACACCACACTGCCGAAGAATACCTCGATGCATATCTCAAAGCCGCGTCGATTGAAAACGCAAAAGACTCTCCCCTATTTCTCACTGCAATCGGAAAAACTGGATTGTTGACTGGGAACCGACTTTCGCGACATGACGCACTACGAATGATCAAACGGCGATCGATTGCGGCTGGCCTTTCGCATAAGGTTTGTTGCCACTCGTTTCGAGCGACGGGCATCACTGCGTATCTCGAAAATGGTGGAACGGTCGAGAACGCTCAGGCTATTGCTGCTCATGAGTCACCAAGGACAACTAAACTTTACGACCGGACAAGCGACGAGATTACGTTGGATGAGATAGAGCGAATTCGGATCTAAAAACGTTCCTGATTTGGGGACTTTGCATCGGGCCTGCAACCCCGCGCGGTCCACAAATATTCCGTTTCGACTACGAACGTTCCGCCTGCAAGCTAGCAAGGAATAGTGTTTTTTCCGATATTCATTGGTACGTGAACTGCTTTCCCTCCGAAATCCCAATGCGTAGTTGATGAATGCCCAGTGTTGTCATCCACTAACGTAGTTTTGCAGTCGCCAATCGAAACAGTATCGACTTCACCGGTCACAACAGAGGCTTCTCTTTGATACAATTACGCAATCGACTATGCCTTCCCACTATCTGAATTCGCCTTTTGGAACAAAATGTGAGCGTAAGAACAAATCGAGATCGCTTTTTGCAGTCTTGGGGACTTGAATTGAGGTCGCAATCAAAAAGAGTACGAGACCTCATTGGTGACCGTCACTGGCTAAGCGATGGGCACCACAAGGAGTATATTTTCCTATCGCTTTTGCAATCTAGGTTGCCAAGTGGATTCCGTGCCTCACGAGGATTCGTAGTTGACCCCCACAATCACAACTCAGTTTCCACAGAGCAAGATTTACTAGTATTCGACAACAGATTTGAATCGCCGCTGTTCAATGAGGGGAATCTGGCGATTGTCTTTCCGTCTCAAGTCGCATGTTCAATTTCGATTAAGACAACTTTCAATTTGGAAATGGTACGAGATTCAGTCAATGGTCTTGCATCGGTTCAACGACTTATTGAAAGCGAAATATGCTCACCAAGTGCTTGGTTGGGAAGCTACTATTTCGAGAAGAGCTGCGCGCAGCCTGCAACTTACGCGAGTTGGCTTAAGGACAGCTTAACTGATACCGACTACCAATCGGGTCGATCCGGTCAATTGCATTACCTGGTTTGTGAAGGACTTCTTACACTCAGAGCAACTCAAGAACTTGGTGATTCAACTAAGGACTCAATTCGAAGAGTCTTATCGAATGCAAGCGATGGGCTGGAAACCTCACTATTCTTGGCTCATTTGTTGGACCACGTAGCGTTTCGAGCTGGAGCGAATAGCTCCACACTTCTCAGTTCACTAGACTCTTTGCCCCCAAAACAGTTCCTGGATCCGATCGAATTCTAGACTGACGCGTTTATTGCATGAACTTGGCCATGCATGCACCCAGAGATTATTCGCGATTATTACGGATACGTCGGCATTTCACTTAATGCAGTCGCTCCTCCAAATGCCAATTGAAGGTAACAATGTGTAAGTTCATTGTCTCGAACCCATGCCGACTGTCGATCGCAATAAAACTCTTGCGAGATTTCCTCAATCTTAATCAGCTTACGGTCCGCTCCTTGACGCACAACACCTTGAAATTGTCGCGGACCACCATCGTCGTTTTGAATGAGCCCCCTTGGCTTCCAAAGCATTTCCGAAGAGATTCCAAACTGGCGTAATTGTGTAAAAACTTGGTTTGCCTTGTCCCAATGACCTTGGTGTGCGATAGCTACGGCAAAGATATACTTGTAGATGGGTGCTCTTGCAATCTCGCTATCTTGAAGCACTTCTCTACACATTTGTTCGACTAGGACCCAATCAATGCGTGAATTGGCGAAGCTCGAACTTTGAAGTCGAACAATCATCCATTGATAGTAGATTTGCAACTGAATCTCTGCAAGTCGACTGCTGACGGCTAGACCTTGTTCCCCAACCTTATTGCGAATTCGTACACAGTAGTCAAAACCTTTCTTATACTGAGTGCCCTTGTTTGCGGTCTTGGCGAGTCCGAGGTATTTTTGCGCTGCAAGCACATACCCTTCCTGCGTCCGATAACGGGCAAAACTCTCCTCTGCTGCGGCTTCAAGAGATTCAATATCGGAGATTGACATGAAGAGTTTATCTCGCACCTCGTTCAAAGCTCGAACATCGTCAAAATTGCTGCGGTTACTTCCTGCTGGGTTTTCTAAAACCATAAGAGCTCGATCGACTTCGCTTACAGCACCGCATGCCGCCAAAAACTTGTCGATTCCTGGAGAGTCCTTGAGTTGCAACACATGGCGTATCGCTAAATTCGCATTCACGTGCACGGCTTTAGCGTTGACTGACGATCCATTGCGCGCTTTTGCCAAACAATCAAAGACACGTTGACTTCCTTCTTCAAGAGAAGTTTTTCCAGCATCAATGCTGTCTAAAATAGTTGCAGCTAAGGATGTCTGTATGTGCTCGCTAAGCTCTTCTCTTTCTGTATAGGGATACGACGGTGCTCGTAGTGCCTCTTTCAATACGGACTCCGCTAGCACAGAATCTCGCCCCTTATTCTTAATCCAAAGTGCCTTGTGATGAAGAAGAGTTCTATCTTGGAATGGCAATGAATCAATAGCAGCGTCAAAAAGAGATAGACCATCCAAATAATCTAGCCTATCCAAGCGAGTTATCGGAACCAACAGTCGGACACAGTATTCCCTGTAAATCGGACCAGTACGGTCCTTGCACGCTCGAAGGAGTTTCAATAAAAGCCTCACCTCGCCGGATCGATTCGATAAACTCCCGTTGATCGTCTGAATTAAAAGGTCGGTGATGACTGCGTTTCGAGTTCGATAATAGGTCGACCCGTCTAGCGTATCATCGTAGTATAAAATGCCCCAAGCGGGACCACCTGGCTTTGATGCATCGATCCAAGGTCCATAGTCGACTCCTAAGGCAGATACGAGAACTTCGACTGGAAGTGGAGTTCTATAAAGATCGGAGGCTGCGACCATTTCGTACGCATCGCGTAGCATTTCCGTTGTGTGTTGCTGAGCACCAATCACGATTGACCGAAGACCACTCATATCCCCCAAGCGAAAGTATTCACTTCGTACCGAAGAGGAAATGCTGCCTCGTGTTTGCGGAAGCAAGTAATAGAGCATGCTTAAAATATCTCGTGCTGTCGCTCGAGAATTCCCGTTTGATCGCATCTTACTTTGAGCTTCCTCCTTGGAGCTGAATGCTCCTATCTTGCTAAGATACAAAGGTAGGTCAAGCCACTCTGAGTCTGTGAATTGGTCATGCAGTTCTTCAATGATGGTGGATTTGGATAGATAGTCGCCATTGTTTTTCGTCGTCAGCCACTCAATCGTTCTTATGCCTACAACAATGGTAATGCGAATCTGTGCTGCGTTTGCTGCTGCCATCACAAGTTCGGCAGTGTAGTTTCCCGCGGAAGTTGGATCGTCAATGAAAAAAACAAGTCCTGAAAATCGCTCTCTAGCAAGCTTCTTGATGTCTTCAAACAATGCACGTAGTTGTCTACTGGGATCCGGTAGAAATGACGTTCGTTGCCAGAAAACCAACCAGTTGTTTTTTACCAAATCGAGTGCGATGCGCTTTAGCAGCGTTGTTTTGCCCGTAGCGGCGCTTCCATGTAAGACACATAGGCAATCACCGGAATCGGTCGCAGTAGACTTAATCCTCTCAAGTAACTGACGATTTCGCTCTCGTGGAAAGTCGTATCCAAATACAAATGGATCCCAACGCGCGGAATTGGGTGCAAAAAGCAGATCAAGTAACAACAGACGATCATCAGCGCCGCAAGTTGACATGATTTGACGATTGACTGTACAGACAACATCCTCATGGGAAGAGAAGACAACCAATGGATCAGTGGCATCATCATTGAACTGCAACATGGCTCCATACCCGGATTGTGAAGCCGCAGACACTTCTTTGAGAACATCCGACAGACTACCATTGACAGTCGCCATATTGGTTCTGCCTCGCAAAAGCTCGGCAATACTGCGGTTGTTAGAGAGAGGGTCATCTGCGAGAAAAATGACGTGCGACGGAGCTGTCGATCTATCAGCCAGCATCTCTCCAAAGAAATCGAGAAGGATCTCCTCCAACCCTAGCATTCCAAGGCAGACAACTGGACTTGCCCTCACGTGTTCTGCAAAGCATGGCACGATTCGACGCCATTGGGATCTTTGCCTTACAAATCCCGCAGTAGTTACGGGGAAATCTTCTCGGTAGAGACTTCCAAGGGCCTTGAAAACCGGAATTCCCCTTGGAGGTATTGGCCGCGAGAAATCGTCTAGGACAATTACGGTACGATTTCTCGACGGGCGATCCATTTCGCTTCGAAATTTGGTCTCAAAATTCGTGTCGATGCAAAAGGATACGACTGCATTCCATCGGGTTTTCGCAATTGCGTTAATGCTTGGATTCCGTTGTTGCTTTGCAATAAAATCGTGCGCCAGTTTCCGAATTTCTTCCTCACTCTTGCCTGCTGAAATTGCTTTGGAGCCTAATTCGAAAAAAGACTGCCCTGTTCCACCGCATTGATCAACAATGTGATTTTGCAATTCCAAATATGATCCAGACGACAACGACTGCAACGGACCCAAAATCAGTCCTGGCCCTCCGAGCAATAATTTGGCAAATTGATCAATTGAAATGGTCTTTGACTGGTGCTCTGAACTCACAATTGATATCTCCACGTGCCTTTCCGAGTGTATTCTGAGAGCTATTCGCTACTCCCATTGGCTATTTTTGAAGCCTAGGCTCCGAGCATTCTCGGAAACTGCTCGCTTGGTTTGGTCGCTAACTCCGTTAGGGAACTCCGCGTTGATCTCAACAGTGATGTTAAGAGTTGCATTTGGATCACTTGCGAGAAGGCTAATGATCTCCTCGGCAACTTGCACCATGTGCATCTTGGCAGTAGATGGTTTGATTTGAAGTGAACCATAATATGATTTTGACTTTAATGGTGCGGTTGATTGGTTACTGGGTTGACCAGCTTGAAAAATGCTACTCCCAGATGCTTTGTAGGGCGATTCACCGGTTTCGGATTGAATCACCTCTTGAACGGAAGTTGCAGCACTCGCTTGAGATGACTTCAGCAAGTCTGCTTTCCGCTGTAATTCGGCTTGGTAACTTCGCGCATGCTCAGGCTCAATGAGCAGCAAAGTGTCATCAAGCTGTACCGATCCAGATCCAATTTGAAATCCTTCGTAAGTTCCCTCACCTTCACCGTACGCTGTTCCAAAGAAATCCGTTGAACTGGCTCCTGTTCGGATCGCCTGAGCTAACGAATCCCGATTCTTCAGTCGAGGTAAATATAGGTATTTTAGAGTGTCTTCCCAGAACGACATTGCCAAAGCGGATTTTTTGCCGTCACGCCAATAGAGTTCGCTAAGTTTGGTTCGTAGATGAATCGGTGACCAAGTCGAGATCACAAGTTCGTTTTCAATACAGACTCTTTCGACTTCTCCACTGATAGAACTGCCAGCAGTGTTGAGTAGGAATGCTTCGACATCCAACTTTTGGTCTGTTGCTTGATGTTGAACAGGGCAGAGCAGCCATCGGTAGCATTCACGTGCGACTCGTGGCAGAACTTCTTCGGCACCTATCGCCTCCTGTTTCGCTTGCTTCTGCTGTATGAGATCAATATTCAGTTTGCCTTCGTTAGTATCCTTTACTATAGACTCCCATGCGAGGCTGACTCGGGCTGCATCCGAAAGTCGGCTAAGGATCGCCATGTCCGGTCCAAGAAAGAGAAGTCGGTTGCCACGATAGCGAGGCTTCGTCCCGTTATTTCGAACATAGTCAATGACCGCGTTCCTTGCCTGTCGATCCTCTTCCTTGGAGTACCAGTGATCACTCGAAAGTACGACTAGGCGTAGAGCTCCATCATCGGGAACGTCGCCATGAGGAGTAAAGACATGCGTTCCGTCAAAAAATGTCAAACTGCCAAAGACTTTCTTCAATGTCGCTGCGATTTTGACCCGGACGTCCGCTTCTTCGTTGAATCGGCGTTTGCGATCTTCCATTTCTCGACGGAGATTTGCTCGCGTATCAAACCAAAATCGAGTGGTATCTTGAGACTTATCTCCGGACGGATTCAAGTAATGCAACTTGTCTACGAGTCGATTAAGGACGTCAGAGTACGTCGCTGCTGATTGGCCGGGTTGCAGACAACCGAGTAGGATACGAGCTCGATCCAATCCACGATTTCCAGGCTTGGCTGCCACGGAAGAAGGAGCGCTACCCAGGAACAGAGTACGTGCAACGCGCCTTGCAGCTTTGATTTGCCCGAAGCGAGGCTCCTTGTTCTCTAACTCCGCTGTTTCTGATCTATCTCCATCTATATCCTTTTCGACAACGGGATCCCAACCATTGTTTAGGTGCGCAACCAGTTCGTTTCGCGTACCGCCGTCATTGAGGGGTATCGATCCCGGGAGAATCATTAAGTCTTTGTTGTCCTCTTGCCACAAGCGATAGATGATTTTCGACATGAGCTTAAGAACGCCTCGCGTGCGTTGAAAGCCATCGATAGTTGTCCAGTCTTCGTATAGTCGATCAAATACTTCGGGGTGAATTGGGAATGCTTGGACCATACGGTCAAAATATCGACTCTCCTGAGTCTCAGTAGGGAGCTTCGATCCTTCAGCGATATACGCATCGGCGAAGGCCCTGCAAACTTCGTCCCTTGCCTTTGGATCTCTCACGGATTCAAACAAGCGGCGGCGTACGATTTCAAATGCTTCTTCAGTTGCGACTGGTTTCCAAAGCGCTTGCACTCGTCCAAACGTTTTTTCAAGTGATCGCAATGCCGCCACACCACGTTGACTACCTGCCTCGACTTCTGACTCGGGTAGAGATGCGAGGACGATTGCGTTCGGAACGAGCTTCACTGCCTCGGTTAGCGCTTGGATGAACGAAAGATTACTGTCATAGGTACCACCGCTAAGCAATTGCCCGTCTTGGAATTGTCGAAAGTAAGCTACTAGCTCGTCGATCAGAATTACGCATGGTGCGTACTTTGCCATGAGTTCTCGCAGGGTATCCTTGCCAGGTGATGTACCAGTCTCATCTGCTTCCTTTACCATCGCGAAGCCAGCGCTACTGCCTAGCTGCCATGCCATTTCGCCCCAGAGTGTTTTGATCGTTTGCTTGGAATGTTTCCAAGGTTGACCGGGTGAGTGTGCGTTCCCTTCTAAGACAACTATTTTCGCCTGTGGAAGGTCAATTATTTGAGCTTGATCGATAAGAGTCGCAACACCAGACAAGTCCGAAAGCGAACATTTCCTCGTCGCTAGATGATAGACCGCCAGCATTGTATGCGTCTTGCCACCTCCAAAAGCCGTTTGAAGTTGAATGACTGGTTCACCGCCCTTACCAGACATCCGTTGTGCAACCTGGATTAGCAGCAACCGCATCCCTTCAGTTATGAAGGTTCGCTCGAAAAATGCGACACCGTCCTGATACTCATTACTCGCAATCCCCGAATACACGGAACGAAGGTCCGCCGCAAATTCCGATTGAAGAAAAGTGCCTTCAAGGACATCGCGATGTGGTACAGCAATCTCACGCCAAGGTTTCATCGTAGAATCTCTCATTTATCAAATAAATTACCTTGAACAGGTACAGGTTCTTTTGCTGCTGCCGATTCGATACCAGTCCAAGAAGTAACTACTTCGTTGTAAGCTCTAGCATCTTCAGCCCAATTCTTCCGCTCGCATAGTGTGTACAGTCGATATGCCAATTGTCTAGCAGCTTCTGCTTTGCTTTGGACGGCAGCAAAGACCAGCGCGGCTCCCGATTCACCATCAGTATTGAATACTCGGATAAGCTGATGGAGAACTTCCCAAATCGGTAGGCGCCCATCAGTTTTCGGATCCCAATTGCTTGGATACTCACTCCACTTAAGCAGGCGGACATTTCCAGATGCAGAATGAAGCACACCCGAGTTTTTTACGCCATCAACACTAGTTCCTTTTGCACGAGCAAGCGTATCGGCCTCGCCAAACTTACCCGACTCCCATCCATAATGATCGAACCAATGAAGACAGAACTGAGAGTCAGGGTCGAAATCATCTTCAGCAAGGAATCGATTGATGAGTTGCAGTGCAGTTCGAACCGTCATAGGTGAACCGTCTGCTTCAAGTACTGATTCATAAGTGCTAAAGATTGCCATTCCTGGCCCAATAATTGCTTGCGACAGGTCGACTGGGGCAATAGGAGAATACATTCCTTCGCTTTCGCGTGTCATTGCGTCGAGCGCAACTGGCAGTGTTTCATTGAGTTGCCGAATAAATTGGCGTCTCGATACCACGCCGATGTCTGCTGATCGCGGACGGCAGACAAGTATTATCGATGATGCCAATGCATTCGAGTCCATGCTTCTTGAACGATTGCCCAGCTCTGTTCGCATCGGCCAAGTACCAGTGATTGAAAGTCCCGCCTTTAGAAGAGCGTCCAAAAACGTCTCCCAACCTGTGCTGTTTGTTCCCTCGCTGGCGGTATCTGATTGCTTGAATGCGTAGTATATAGTTATAGGACTTGCAGGATGAGCTTGGGCAGAAAGGTTGCGAACCGCTAACGACATCCCGTCGAGAAAGAATTTTTCTGCGTTCGCCTTTGACCCATGTCGACCCGCGGTGGCAACCAGTTCCTCTGCCTTTGGAACCGAAATCGTAGACAATAAGCTGGGGTAAACTTCCCGCAACGATCTTCGGAGCCATACATAAAAAAAGTCCGAAAGATCTGCATATCCAATATTGTCGTAGTAAGGCGGATCCGTTGAGACGAAGTTGAGGTTTGACCTTTTTTGCAGTTGCGCAGACGCTTGCTCTACTTTGCCGGCACCACTAGCTGTACTAGCATCCAGCACACGCGCGATATTTCCAAGGGTAACTGTCAAATCGCCCATAGACTTTGAAAACACGCAAGGTTCAGCAAAATCCCAAACCATAGGAATTGCTTGCTTGGTAAATAAGTGAATAGCCTGATCCATGCTTGGCTTCCAGGAAACAAACGCGTTACAACTATCGGCAAGCTTGCTGACACCTAATCCAAGAAAGATACTCACCGCTTCCGCATAAGCTCTCGGACCGCTACCCATCGATTCAAGGGATTCATTTGTTCCGGCCATTCCTGCAAGTTGAGCGTCGAATTGGACTCTCGCTCTTGCTTTGATTACCAGGTCACTAAAGGTTGTCAAAGCAACCAATTGACGCCTAGTAAACAAATCACTCCATTTAGACATGCCATAATTGCCAACTCGAAACCCCAACGCATCCTGAAAAAACTCAACGTCTGGCTTCCATTCGGGTTGGGCTGAACGTGCAATCGATTCGTGCTCGCTTGTTGATGGGAGATAAATGCGATTGCGGTTTCCTTCAACCACAATTGCCATGAGCTTCTGTCCCATTCGACCAGCCTGAGCCTCCGAACGAAGATAGTTTCCGTCCATTGGAACACCGCTCATAAGGCAACGAAAGTTTCCTCGCGACGCTTTTGTTCCCTCGCTTGCTAAGTCCGGCGGAACTCCAACCTTAACTTTGAATTCATATCCAGTCTCACTAACAATTGGCTGCACATATGCTTCTTTTCCGGTTTTGTTGCTCAGTACGAAAGTGCTTGCCAACGGTACATCGACATGAGAAAAAGCTGGGTTTGGACTCCGTACAGTTCGTACCCAAAGCCAAGCGACCACATTCAGACTTCGTCCAAGATACGATTGTACGTCCGGTCGCTCAGCAACGATTTGCGGCGTAACCACAAGCTTAGGATATAATTGACCAATTGTTTTCTCTGCTTCATCACTTATCCATTGACCATAGTACCGAACGTCCTCCGCTAGTCCCCTAACACCTCTCCATTCCATCGCAATGTCAAGTTTTCCGTCACTATGCCTAGGATGCACTGGTGCGCACCGGGAAAACATCGGTGGGATTTCGATCATCGCTTTGTTGATCAGCACTGCTACTGGATTCAAATCACTGGCATACGCGTCCAGTCCGAGCCGCTGTGCTTCGAGAGGAATCGTTCCGCCGCCCGCGAAAGGATCATGGAGTCCTGGCATTCTGTTTGGATCAAACAGCTCAGCGACCTGAGGATGATCTTTGTTGAGCTCGCATACATCGATCCAACTCTTTCGCAATTCTCCGCGAGCTCTCTCCATGACAACTTCGTTCGTCGTGTTTTCCCAAAGAACGATCTCTTCAATAATCTGAAATAGTCTCGCACGAGCTTTCGTCCAATGTCCTTTGACCTGTTTGTTCGGTTCGATCCCTGGATTCTGACATCGCCAAAGATCTTCGGGATCATTCACGAGTTGTGAAAAAATCACTGCACGTGCCGCAGCGAGGGGGCGTCGAGCCCACCAAAGATGCAGCGTCGACGGGTGTCCATGACGAATCGACTTTTCACGAGCGCAGGCAATATTGATCGCATCCAGTGGCAGGGCCACTTCGATAAGTTTCTTTGGAGAAATAATTGGATGATCAATTGCCATAAAGCTGAAAACTATCTTGTGGATGTTGAAGTACGAGGTTGAATTGGAGTCAGTTGGCGAATGCGTTCACGGATTCGATCATATATTGGAATGTTAATGCCTGCCGCAACTTCCAATGTTACTGCAAGTCCGAAGTGTATTGGTCCCATTCCCCTTCCGACCTCTTCGCGGCAGTTCACCTTGATCTCTACGGTCGCATTCTCGTCAACGACAGATGCGTTCTTGCCGTGAAAAATCTCGTGCTGGACAGTCCCTGAGTTCACGGACTTTCCGTCTGCATCACGGCGCTTACTCGCAAATGAGTTCCCAGATACATCAAACCATAGATCAGCACGTCGGTACTTTTGAGTTGTAGGGAATACCGGCGAAAACCAAGCCAGCGTGACCTTTAGTAAACGCATGTCGGTAGAAGGACCAATTTCCGTTGGTATAGGTAGTTGAAAACGCGCCGCCTCTCCGTCAGTTAGCGAACCGAATCCAAGTGCAGTCGCTCGCTGCGGCGTACACTCGATGACTTTTTCAATTTCGCCGTTGCCGTATCCAAGCCAACGAGAAATCAATCGCTTGACATCCTTGCCATTGTCTACTGTTTTTACGTGAGAGGCGATCGTTTCACCGATTGAGCCCCAATCTGAACTATGGATTGCCAGAGCTTTTAGCAACGGGCCGCCAAACTGGTTGAAATCGAATTCGATTGGTTGCTGGTTTAGTACGTCCAAGAGTCTTTCGTAGCAAATACCCAAGTCGTGTGAAAGTAAAGCTGCCGCATTACTTGTCCCAACCGTGTGAGCAGTTCGATTTAGTTCGCCGGCTTGCCGACTTGGTACGGCAGTGAGTATTCCTGGGGCTTGAAAGCGACTTTGGAACTCCAATATTGGATTCTGCAAATTCTCCCTGTAAAGCGCTCGTCCACCAGGGCGAACAACGTCCGGTTTTATCGCTCTGCGATGTCCGCTTCCAAACGAAGTGATAGGGCTTGGAAGCGCCGAACCAAATAGCTCGACTAAAATTCCTGCTGGTACTGTCGCTGACTGATCGCTATGCAGAGCTCCTACTGTAATTGCGTTGATGCTTTCGGCTGGAGAAAGCAGTCGTCGATGGCGAGCGTCTCCGTAAAGTTTTTGTACTGCAATCTTCTCTCTATTTGCTGCATCCAGGCCCTTGAAGTCAGCAAGGCTCATTCCAAGATTTACGTCATTGGGATGATTGCCTGCACTCACAACAAATAAAACACCATACTTACAACTCAACCAATCGAGCAGTTTCGCTAATGGGGACAGAAAATGATCAAATGGTCGGGAGGGATCGCCAATGGACAGGTTAATGACCTTGATACTTGGTGCGACGGGAGGTTGGTTACCATCTATTTCGAAAAGTCTTCGCACGGCACGATGGATCAGGTCAACCACGAGAACATTCCTGGGAATTTCTTCGACCCAATTGTCGTTGATATCCTTTCTTGGTCGCATTATGGGACGAACATAGACGGGGCGTGCCTGAAGCACTTTAGGTCCACTTGCGTCTGCTATGTATAGTTTGGTGTCAAGGGTGGTCGGGACAATTGTTGGTAAATTTTCCGTCGTACGCCGCAAGCTGCTATTCGATCTTACGAGGGTTACCCCGTAGATCAGTAAACTCGTTCGCGTGTAAAGCGGATTGAATCGGAGAATCGGAATAGTCTCCGCGACGGATTTTGCATCCAGCGAAATGGCATTCT
>JAYTVL010000544.1:0-46816 GCA_043744075.1 Pirellula sp.
AAACGAGATTCGAATCGTTTACAAGGTACCCCAAGTCCCTTTTGTCCGGCGCCCCGATAAGCGGGGTTTTTTACAACATTGTTGGCCTTGTGCTGCGGACCGTTCGGTTTCGGGATTGGCTTTCTGCAAATTGGAGCGATTCGAGATTTGCATTCCCTCAATTCAGCCGTTATGATTTTAATATCAACAGGGAGGGCCGATATGCCGACATACATTTTTGTTTGGTCCGATGAGACTGTCGAACATCTGGAGGAACATGGAGTAACTCCGGACGAGTTCGAACGTGTCGTTCAGGACCCGGACAGCAATGGAATCAGTCGAAGTACTGGCCGACCTTACGCGGTTGCGATGCTCGATGATGGGCGTGAAGTCATGTGCATCTACGAGTTTATAGATCACATGACTATCGAACCTATCACAGCATACGAATTGGATTAACAAAGGTGCAGGACGATGTCAAAAAAAATCGAAGCA
Source organism: Pirellula sp. (assembly GCA_043744075.1). GTDB lineage: Bacteria > Planctomycetota > Planctomycetia > Pirellulales > Pirellulaceae > JBKCUI01. Next base: position 475 of record JAYTVL010000544.1, read on the forward strand.
AGACCGAATCGAATCTTGAGAGCGAACACGCGGGAACGAGAAGCTGAACTCAAGAAACTACGTGCCCAACTCGACGATGAGAAAGACACATTAAAGTCTGAAGGCAAAGCAAAGCTTGCCTTGGTGAAAGCTAAACGAGCGGAGCTAGCCGACATTTTCACTAGTCTAAAAGCTGAGCGAGAGAAGCAAGGGTTGAGCTTAGCGGATATGTCTGATCGTTGCGGGATGGCTCGTGAAGTTATCTATCGTTTGGAAAGTTTACAGAGTCCTAATCCAACCATTGGGACGATTCAACGCTACGCTGCTGCATTAGGGCTTGAGATCTCCATCGCGTTGAAACGAATGCACCCGCAAGGGTAGAAGTTGGAGATTGTTTATCCTGCCCCTGAGGAGATCTGGGACAAGTTAATTACATCGGGTGACGCCCATAGCCGTGCAATGCGTTTTCCCTGGAAGCGCGATCTATCTCGCATCCACCGGAGCGGAGATAGGGTTTCATTTTCAAAATAGATTTCCTGCTTAGGTGATGTTCGTTCATTCGTACCTGTTGACGTGTTGACTGAGTGCAAGGTTGGATCGCCGAAACATCCAGACGCGCCGTGGATGGCGTTTGGACGAATAAGAAAGACATACGCAAGCGGCCTTTGTTTTCGGTTCCGTCGGCACTCGTCAGGATTCTCGACCGAGATGGTAAGAATCCCACCCAAGGCGATTTTCGGTTTGAGGGGTTGGAAAACGAAAAAACCCCGGAAATCACAAGGGAAGACCAGGGTTTTGTTTAGCGAGGTCGACGGGGGTCGAACCCGCAACCTCCGGATCGACAGTCAAAAGGCACCAACCAATTCGCCAATGAAATCATTGGTATTCCTGATGCCCTTCCAACGGTTGCACCAACTGTTGCACCAGCTACCGACCATCAAAGTCATTTCTTGGCATCGAATGGCCAAAACGAAAGCGATCAACTGACCGAGTTGGCGAACATCTTTGAAGCGGCAAGCGGCCCGGTTCGCGATGCCATCCTAGCGACCGCTCGAGCCCTTGCCGGCTTGCGTGGCGGAACAACTGAACAAGCCTAGCAAGGCCTATCGGGTTGACTGTGAACCCGTGGCATCCCGATAGATCCTTGCAACGGGTTGGAGTCTCAACAATGGGCAAGCACCATGTACACATTTCCTGCGAAGGCATAGTTCGAAAGCGAACGCGGTATTATGTTTGGATGTGGGTGATAGCTGACAAAAGATGGGTGCGAATCAAGGGAAGCCCCATGTTGAAAACCACAGCAATTCAAACGTTGGCCGGGTATGAATCGAAACATTGCATCCTGATCTATTGGCCCGCTGGCAAACTATTTCCGCTTGTCGAATAAGGCAAACCGGGGGGCGGTGATAATCTGGCAAACCCGCCCACCCAGGACCATCTAGCAGCCTTACGCGAAATTTTGCGTGTTTTGGGGTGGGGGGGTATAGGCCGGTTTGCGCTGGCAACAAGCAAACAAGCAAGTGTGTCAACATGGTCGATTGTTCCCGTAGGGGTCACTAGGAAAACATTGCAAATAGGGACCCAACCAAAAATTCCATGGGTCCTTCCTAGCGAGTTTGCATTTCAGCCCCCAACGGGAACAGCCCCGATTTCAGACACACTTTCTTTCGCTCCATGAACACGACTGGCAGCAATTAAACGAAACAGGGAAAATGGCGATCGCCGGCACTCAATCGGCAATGCGTTGAAGCCCTGAGAAGCTTCAACATTTGGGTTTGCGGTTAGCTCCCGCTTCACGTTGTTCGATGGTTCGGAATGTCTTTCGCCGAACCATCGAACGCGGCCATTCTCGAAACAAGGAAGACATTGAAATGCCGCTTGTTCCAATTCGCTCAGGCGATCGCACGATTGCAACGTTTGATCCCGAGGTATCAAACGACAACATGAGAAAGCTTGGCCCGAACGGCGCAATGCTATTCAACATCAACGAGCAATGGGTGCTTCTTGATTGGAAGCCTAGCAATACCAAAGGGGTAAACTTCCCGGATGCAAAGCTGCTTACTGTCGACCAAGCGATTCAGTGGTGTGACGCGAATCAACTTTCTTGCCCATACGATCTTTTAGAAACGCTCCCTCAAATTGAGCATGTGAAATTCAGAACCAGGAATGAAGAGCCTAACATGGCTGGCTCTTTGAATACTCAAACGTCGGATGTGATCGCGATCAATGATTGGCCTTACTGGCAACGCCAACTATTGCTTCTTCGGGAACGACTGCAAAAACTTGTTTCAACTGACATCATTTGCCGAACGGTTATCTATCAAAACTGCAAACTGTTCGGAGTCAATCGCATTACACTTGGAGGACTTCAAGCATCAACTGACGAGAATCCACCATTCGTCAAAGGATTCGTGGGGCAAGCTTGCAAAAAGTGGGTGGAGATAAGCCCACAATTGAAGCGGTACATCTGTCACTTGCACAAAGGGCACAAACCGCTTCAAGACGTTCTGGCAACGCTTGATACACTTATTGAACGCATACCAAGCGCCATTACTCAAGATCTAACGGGCGGCCCTCGAATACATCGAGGATGGTTAGACTTTCTCGTTTCGATCGGCTTGTCGGGAACGGAAGCAGCATTTCGACTACAACCGCGATACGTGAATGGTCATCCATACTTCTTCTATTCGTTCGGTCAATCCTTTGACTCCAACGAAGCGATTAGAACCCTCAATGAGTACGGAATCACGACAGTTGAACAAGCTGAGTTAGCCGATTCGGGATGGTTCTGCGAGTTTGAAGCAATCAGAGCTTCGATTGATGCAATCGACTTTCTGATCGATCCCGCATTCCGTGTTTCGGCTAACAACGTTTCCGCGGAAACGCCGGCAAGTCTAGATGTAAAAGCGATTGCCAAAACGGACGATCTTCAAAAGGATGCATTGCGGGCGGTCATTGACGGCAATTTAGGAGCGGTTCTAAATCAAGCGAGTAAGCTAGACGCGAAGGAAAAGTACACGGCTGTTATGATGCAGATGTTTAAACAGAATTCGTACTACTATGAATGGTCTGCCCGAGATTGGGCAGACCATTTGAAGGCCTCAACAAAAACCATTTTTCAGACATACGCTTGGAAACATCGTATGTCATGGTGCGAAGAAAATCGAAACAACACATAGTGTTGTGGTTTCCATTTTGGTTTCCTGGGAAACCGCAGAATTTTTTTTCTGGTTAAATTCCCTGGTAATTCGTGGTTTCCATCGATCGAAGAAGTTCGATTTTGGAAACCATCAGCCCATAGGGTAACGGGTTAGCAATGTGCTTCCCAAACCTAATTTCCCTGGGGGCATCATGGCCATTGCCGATAGTCGAGTTGCGACGGCTGACAAAATCGCAACGCTCATTCGCATCTACCGTTCAGCGATCGTGAGCGGAGACATCCAACTTCGCAAAGCATCGGCATCCGAGTTAGCAATCTACGGCATTCGCTCGGCTGATCTTGCTGTCGATGCCAAGCCGAATGATTGGCTTGAAGGTTCGAACACTGTTGCAACTAAATGAAAAAAGCTAGGCCATTGCTTCCCCGCGTTGCCTAGCTTTTCTCGTTGTATCTGCCCTCATTCAAGGAAGGACGATTCCAATGTTATCATCCAAGCTTGCCAAAGACAAACAAGCCCCCTTCACACAACCGAGTTTGTTTGACCAAGGGGACCATGCAAAACGAACTAGGTTGATGGCCTTTGAGCGATCGACGGAAAAGCGACCCAATCGACGCGAAACAATCCTCGAGCTATTCCGTTCCCGTGGCCGGCTTGGTTACACACGATGGGAGATTGCGGACGAGCTCGACTTGCCCGTGAATTGTGTCACGGCGGCGGTTTCCGGCTTACTGCGGGATGGAACGCTTGCAGAGATACCAAGCACCAGGCCATCACGGCTAGGGGGGTTGGGGGCGGTTATGCAATTGGTGGAGCAAACTAAGCCATGAGCATTCAACCATCAAGGATGATCCAAACCGAATTCGACATTCCCAAGTTTGCTGAGCAACGCCGGCTGTTGGATGCAACGACATTCGACAAGCACGAACGAAACGGAGTCGGCAAACAATTGTTGAAATCGATTCTCAATCGATTCGGTTCCATGCAAGAGTGCGTTGAGTCTCAAGCGACGTTGGCAAGAGTCTTCGGCGTTCAAAGGGAAACCATCAATAAGGCCATCAATAGATTTACCGCATTGGACATAATAACCAAAGAACGCATTTGGAACGATCGGTATGGAAGGGTACTTAATCACTACCGCGTGAACTGGACTGAATTGGCGAGAAGGGAATTGGCGAGAAGGTTGGAGCATCATTCAAGCGACCCAAAGACGCCCGACCAATGTGAGGATTCACCCCCGACCAATGTGAGGTTTCACGGGGGACCATTGTTAGGTTTCACGGGGGACCATTGTTAGGTTCTACCCCCGACCAATGTGAGGTTTCACCCGATACCGATGTGAGGTTTCACGGGGACAGGAATAGAAGAACAAATGAAATAGAAACAACAACAACAATCGACGAATGGAAACCTGTTGTTGTTTCTCTTGAAAAGGTTGGGGTTTCCCAAATCGGAAAAGCGATTGCCAAAGCCCAAGAACGCGGTGATTGTCCAAATGATGTTCAACGCATCATCGAGCGAACACAGGCCGACCCATTGCACCGAGGGAAAGACCTTCGTGGTATTGTCTTCAACCAAGTTTGCAATCCATCGAAAGCCGAACAGATTCGGCGACTAAGACCCAAACCGAATCGGGAAGTGATTCGGGGAAGAATCTTCCACGGAATGCTTAGCGCGGGAATACCACGAAAGGACATCAACCACGACGAGCTCGAGCGAATGACCGAGCAAAACTACCAAGCTGAACTTGCCCGATGGAGCGATAACGATTCGATACGGAAGCCAACATGATCGCACCCAACACCAACGAACCCAATCCGATTTTGCTGACTGACAAGGACGTTGCAACGTTGCTTTCCATGTCGAGTCGAACCATTCGCCGACTTTCGGATGCCGGCAAAATGCCCCTGCCCCTTCGCATCGGCGGTTGTGTCCGCTGGCGAAAGATCGACCTAGAACGCTGGATTGCCAACGGATGCCCGGTTAAGATCAACCATCACGGATAGCCCGACGGGGCGATAAGCCGACGATCCATCATCGGTTTCCGTGATTTTCTTTTGATGGAGTCAACTGGATGGAGGTTGAACAATGGCGACCGTATACCGCAAAACTGTTACTCGAGAGATTCCCAAAGATGCCGAGCGATTCACCAAAAAGGGAATCGAGTTTGTTCGGTTCAAGGCCAAAGGGAAAACCAAGTCGGCAAAAGTAGTCATCGGCAATGGTGGCCAACAACGCATGTCCTTGTCCGTCGGTACTTACATCATCAAGTTCCGGGACCATCTTGGCATTGTTCACGAAAAGCCGACGGGATGCCGAGACGAAGGCGCGGCCCGCAACATGCTTGCCGAGATTGTTCGACGCGAAGAACTTTTGTTGAGCAAGATCATTACGCAATCGGAAGTGAACCAGGCCGAACAACAACGCTTGCCGACGGTTGAGCATCTTGAATTCTATTTGCAGTCGATGCGTTCCGCTGGGCGATCGCAAAACCACATTGCCGACATGAAACAAAAGGTGCATCGGCTTGTTCAGGAATGCGAGTTTAGCCGGCTGGTCGACATCAACCGCGAAGGGATGGAAAACTGGCTTGTCGGATGCACTCAAGAAGGAATGGCACCGAGAACCCGCAATGCTTACTTGCAGGCCATCCGGTCATTTCTCAATTGGTGCATCCCCGACCGCTTGAATAGCAACCCGCTTGCTCGAGTTGAGAAGGCGGACGAAAACATAGATCGACGCAAGCAACGCCGATCGATGACCCAAGACGAACTTTCCCGCCTATTGCGTGTTGCCATGTTTCGACCGCTTGCCGAGTGTGGCCGTAAGATCATTGGGGGCGAAAGCCAACAGGGAAAAAAGAAGCGGACTTGCTGGACCTACGAACCTTTGCGATTCGATGACCTGGAAGCATGTTGCGAGCAAGCGCGAGAACGATTGAGCAAGCGACCTGATTTCATCGCCGAACTTGTTGAACGTGGCCGGGAACGGATGTTGACCTACAAGACTCTTGTTTTGACCGGCTTACGATGCAATGAACTTCGATCGATTGCCGTTGCTCAAGTGTATGTCGAAGGCGATCGCCCCTACATCGAACTTTTGCCCGAGGATGAAAAGAACCGCAAAGGTTCGTCGTTGCCGCTATCGAGCGAGCTTGCTACCGAGTTGGCCGAATGGATCGCCGAAACATCGGGACGCGCCGTAGATGGCGTTTTGGCGATCAAGAAGGACATCCGCAAGCGGCCCTTGTTTTCGGCTCCATCGGGACTTCTCAAGATTCTCGACCGAGATTTGATTGTTGCCGGCATTGAGAAAGAAGATTCACGCGGAAGAACGCTTGATGTTCACGCCCTGCGAACGACATTTGGAACGATGTTGAGCATGGCCGGCGTTGCCCCTCGAACCGCTCAAGCGGCCATGAGGCATTCACGGATCGATTTGACAATGAACATCTACACAGACCCAACGCTGTTGGACGTTGCCGGGGCGATCGGATCATTGCCCAACGTTCGCCCCTCGAACCCTCGACCTTCGGACAGCTTGAAAGCGACTGGGACGGAAACCAGGTCACCAACTGTTGCACCAACTGTTGCACCAGCTACCGTCAAAACATGTCAAACCATGTCACTTAATGGCAAGAATCCCGCCAAAGTCGATTTTGGATTTGAAGGGTCGAAAAACGAAAAAACCCTGGAAATCACAAGGGAAAACCAGGGTTTTTGTAAGCGAGGTCGACGGGGGTCGAACCCGCAACCTCCGGATCGACAGTCCGGTGCTCTAACCAATTGAGCTACGACCCCATCGCTTGGCTGGATTATATACCTCGAAACGCTACCCGCAAGCGTACTTACTAAGGACCTCACCATTTTCTGCCGAATCGACCAACTTGGTCCGATCCATTATTGGCTTAATCGGAAAAATCCGAAAAACCTATACGTTTCGCGAGGAATTGCGAGAAGAGCGACCCGCCTTGTTTGCCTTGGCAATACAAAAAACGTAGGTTTTCGCGAAGCCTCTGTATTTCTAAACAGTCTCGCCAGATCACAACGATCGTAATTGAAACCCAAATAATGCGGTACATTACAAACCTTCCCTCCGAAATCATCCGAGGAATTTGTTACAGCGTGGAACACATGTCCGTGATGCAATGGAGTATCGTCGGGACAACATCGGTCGTTTTGGGATTCTTGTGCCTTCGTACAAGCAAGTTCTAGAAGTCCAAAAACAAAGCTGACCGATGGTAAACCACCGGCCAGCGCTTGTTTTTTCCTCCGACCGTCAGGCGGCACGACACGGAGCCGCTGCGAGACTGGCGTAGATCAAGCGTGCTACTGCACTGCCCATTGCGATCTAGGCCAACGCATAATGATGGTCCCTCAGCCGGAAAAACGACCGGAGGCAATTGATGCAAACTGTTTCCGGTTTGCACTCTTGCACTATAAGCAACTATTCCGGTGATGGAAAGATTAATTAATAAGAAAATCAATATGTCGATTTTGTCTGCCCTAATGTGCCCTACGTATTCAAATCGAAGCGTTAACTATCTTTGCGATTTGCAAAGCTTCTTGTGAACTCGACTTTGATGAATTGGCTCTGTAAGTAGAATTAAAGGGATATTGACAAGAACAGATCTATGGTTAGGAAATCGAATGGCGACTAGGGCACAATCGGATACAGAGGGACTTCTGCGGGAACTGATGGAGCAGCGTATTTTGCTGCTGGACGGCTCCATGGGCGCCCTTATTTTTCAAAAAAAACTGCCGGAAGCCGCCATACGCGGAGAGAGGTTCAAGGACCATCCGGCTGATTTATCTAAAGCAACCGATTTGCTGGTCTTGACTCAGCCTGAGGTGATTCGCAGTATTCATGCAGAATATCTTGCTGCGGGCTCGGACATTATCGAGACCAATACCTTCAACGCCAGCTTGATAGGATTGGCCGAAAACAAGCTCTCAGATTTTGCATACGAAATTTCGAAAACAGGCGCTGAAGTCGCGTGCGCGGCTGTGGGAATGCATTTGAAAAGCGATCCTTCGAAGCCTCGCTTTGTCGCTGGCAGTATCGGTCCGACAGCTGTTCAACTCTCAATGAATGCCAAAGGTGACCCTGCCACTCGACCGTTTAGCTTTGAGCAAATGGTCGCTAGTTACGAGGTAAACATCAACGGATTGCTCGATGGTGGTGTGGATATTTTGCTTCCCGAGACTTCCTTTGACACGCTCAACTTCAAGGCATGCTTAATTGCCATCGAAAATGTGTTTGCACAGAGAGGCCGAAGATGGCCGACAATGCTGTCGGCCACCGTCTTTGAAGGGGGCGTAACTCTTACGGGGCAGCAACTTGAAGCTTTCTGGATAGCCGTTTCGCACTTTCCGATGTTAAGTGTTGGTCTCAACTGCGGATTGGGTGGGGATAGAATGCGCCCGTACTTGGAGCGATTGGCAAATGTTGCTGACTCAGCAATCAGTTGCTATCCGAATGCGGGCTTGCCCAACGAAATGGGCGAGTTCGATGAGACTCCGTCCAAGATGGCAGGCTTCGTGCGTGACTTTGCAACTCAAGGCTGGGTCAACATCGTCGGCGGATGCTGCGGTAGCACGCCAGCTCATATCAAAGCTATTGGCGAAGCTGTTGCTACCGTCAAACCCCGAAAAGCTCAAACTAGCAATCGACGTACTCAATACGCGGGAAACGAACCGTTCGTTTTCCGTGAAAACAACCCGTTTATTATGGTCGGCGAACGCACCAACGTGACCGGCTCCAAAAAGTTTGCTCGACTCATCAAGGAAGGCAAATTCGAAGATGCGATTCGGGTTGCTAAAGTGCAAGTCGAAGGCGGTGCAAACATCATCGACGTGAACATGGACGAGGGAATGCTCGATGGGGCCGCGGCTATGAGCACCTTCCTCAATCTGATCGCTCACGAATCCGACATTGCAAAAGTTCCGTTGATGATCGATAGTTCCAAGTGGGAAATTCTGCAGGTGGGCATTCGCCATTCTCCGGGAAAACCGATCGTCAACTCCATCAGTCTCAAAGAGGGCGAAGAAGAGTTTCTCAAGAAAGCCAAATTCATCCAGCATCATGGTGCGGCCGCCGTCGTCATGGCATTCGACGAACAAGGCCAAGCGGCTGACTACGAAAACAAAGTTCGTATTTGCAAGCGCGCCTACAAGTTGCTGACCGAAAATGGGTTCCCCGCTGAAGATATCGTATTCGATCCTAATATCCTGACCGTTGGAACAGGATTGCCCGAACACGCCAATTACGCAGTCGACTATATCGAAGCGGTTCGCACGATCAAGAAAGAATGTCCCGGGGCAAGGACTAGCGGTGGCGTTAGCAACGTCTCTTTTTCCTTTCGAGGCAACAACACCGTTCGCGAATCGATGAACGCGGTATTCTTGTACCATGCCATCAAAGCTGGTCTCGACATGGGGATCGTCAACCCCGAAATGCTTGAGGTCTACGATGAAATCGAACCTGAACTACGCGATCGGGTCGAAGACGTATTGCTCAACCGGCGCTCCGATGCAACCGAACGTCTCATCGATTTTGCGGAAACCGTAAAAGCCAAAGACAAGGCGCCAGTGAAGGTCGACGCATGGCGTGAACTGCCAGTCGAAGAAAGGCTCAAGCACGCGTTGCTCAAAGGTGTTTCAGACCATATCGCCACCGATACCGAAGAGGCCCGCGTCAAATTCGGTCGCCCGTTGAAAGTCATCGAGGGTCCGCTCATGGACGCAATGAACCTGATCGGCGATTTATTCGGACAGGGAAAAATGTTCCTGCCACAAGTTGTTAAGTCGGCAGCCGTAATGAAAAAAAGTGTGGCCTACCTAACGCCGTTCATGGAGGAAGAAAAGAAACTAGCAGGTAACGCCGGTGGCCACACAAGCCGCGGAAAAGTCCTGCTTGCGACCGTCAAAGGAGACGTTCACGACATCGGCAAGAATATTGTTGGAACGGTCTTGGCTTGCAACGACTTCGAAGTGATCGACTTGGGTGTATTGGTTCCGTGTGAGAAGATCCTTGCTGAAGCCAAGAAGCACGGAGCTCAAGTCATCGGGTTGTCTGGGCTTATCACGCCTTCATTGGACGAAATGGTGCATGTCGCCAAAGAAATGCAACGAGAGGGCTTCACGATCCCGCTTTTAATCGGCGGAGCGACCACTAGCTCCAAGCATACTGCAGTTAAGATTGCACAGCATTACCATCAGGAAGTAGTTCACGTGCTCGACGCATCACGAAGTGTTCCAGTCGTCGAAAAGCTCGTCAATCCGGAATCTCGCAAGGCGTTTGGAATCGAGATCAAGGCCAAGCAAGACGTGGAGCGGGCAAGTTTCGCCATGCGCCGCGATCGGAAGTTTGTCGAATTCGCTGACGCAAAAAAGCGGAAGTTTTCCATCGACTGGGAGACCTACGAGGCGCCCAAACCCAAGTTCGTTGGAGTTCGCCATATCGAAGTCAGCGTAGCGGAACTTCGACCGTATATCGATTGGTCGCCGTTTTTTATGTCCTGGGAGCTCAAAGGCAAATACCCAAAGATTTTTGAGGACAGTTTTGTCGGCGAAATTGCCAAAGAGTTGTACAACGACGCGCAAGTTGTACTCGATAGCTTTGAAAAAGATGCCTCGATTTCCTTGAAGGGAGTTTATGGATTTTTTCCAGCAAATAGCCTCGGTGACACGATCGTCCTCTATTCCGACGAAACTCAATCGAAGGAAATTGCACGCTTTGAAATGTTGCGACAGCAGTGGGAACGGGTTGGCCAAAGTTCGTTTCGCAGCTTAGCCGACTACGTTTCCTCAAATGGTAAGTCGGATTATATAGGCGCCTTTGCGATCACCGCCGGCCACGGTGTCGACGAGATGGCTAAAAAACTCCGTGCCGAATTGGAAGATGGAAAAGCAATCCTCGTTCAGGCTTGCGCCGACCGACTTGCAGAAGCGTTTGCGGAAATGCTCCATCAACGCGTTCGAAGCGAATGGGGCATCAAAGAGAATTTAACTAATGACGACCTTATCGAGGAAAAGTACCAGGGCATCCGCCCCGCGGCCGGTTATCCATCGTGTCCTGACCATACGGAGAAGGCGACGCTTTGGAAATTGCTCGAAGTTGAAAAGCGAGCTGATATCACTTTGACGGAGAGTTATGCCATGTGGCCGGCTGCGTCTGTAAGCGGACTATACTTTTCGAATCCTGAGGCAAGATACTTTGCAGTCGACCAGATCACGCGAGATCAAGTGGAAGACTACGCAAAACGAAAAGGATGGCCGATGTCGACGGCCGAACGCTGGCTTGCGCCGAATCTTGGTTACGACGCATAAGGCGAGCGGCTATCCTAAAGTTGATTGCAACCCGAGGCTTGTCGATGACGAGGAATTGAAAAAGTTAAAATGAGAATTGACAAATGCAAAATGGAGGAAGAGGAATCGGCGACGTACTGCTGCGAATCAACTTACCGACAATGTGTTGCCCCAGCCGCGATTGCGGAATCGCGTCAATAACCTTCCAAATTCAGACAGAAAAATCCAACATTCACTCTTCCAGATCTTCACTTCTTCGATCCACAACCTTTTCTTCAAAGTGTTGAGCAAGCTAAGCAAGTACACGTCCACACTACATGACCCTTACATTTTGCATTTTCCAGTTCTCATTTTAACTTTTTCAATAGCCTCCCGAACAATAAGTCAAAGTCAGCTATGGCACGCTCAGCGGCTGTGATTTTATGGTATCCGTCACACTCCGTGTGACGGGTACTTTCTTCAGCGTGGATTTGTCCGGCTGAGGACAGCCGCAAAGTGTCATTCTACATGATTTCGCTTATTACTTTGCCTCGCAGCTGGGTCAGCCGTTCGTTTCTGCCAAGATGCAGATAGGTGAGCGCATCTTGGTCTAAACCCAATTGATGCAGAATCGTTGTGTGGATGTCGCGAAAATGGTATCGACTCTCCACGGCTTTTAATCCGATTTCGTCCGTTGCACCGACGACTCGACCGCCCTGAATTCCGCCGCCAGCCATCCACATCGTGAAACCGAGGTTGTGATGATCGCGTCCCTTTCCCCCTTGAGCTTCAGGTGATCGTCCGAATTCGCCCCCCCAAAGCACAAGCGTTGATTCAAGTAGACCTCGGCGTTTTAAATCGACGAGCAAACCCGCAATTGGCTTGTCGGTCTCTTTCGCCATGCGAAGGTGATTCTCTTCGATGTTTCCATGCGCGTCCCACTGCGTGTTTCCCGATCCACCGCCAGACACGACGACTGTAAATCGCACTCCTTGTTCGACTAGTCTCCTCGCGAGTAGGCAGCGTCTCCCATAGTCATCGGTCGGTTCCACGCCAACACCATAGAGCTGCAACGTCTCCTCCGTCTCCTGGGAAAGATCGAAGACACCCGGCGCTTCGGTCTGCATTTTAAAAGCAAGTTCGTAAGATTCGAGCCGAGCTGAGAAGTCATCATTTTCTGAAGACATCGACGCTTTGTTAAGTTGCCGAATCAAATCGACAGTCCGACGTCGTTGGCGCAAAGAAACACCCGTCGGTAGATCTAGATTTAGTACGGGACGCTCGCCCGGCCGAAACACAGTCGGCTGATATGCTGCGGGAAGAAAACCGTTGCCATACATGGGTTGCCCCGCTTCCAGAGCTCCCTCTGGATCGGGCATAACGACGTAAGCAGGCAGCGATACGCTTTCCGAACCCAAACCATAAATCGTCCAAGCTCCCATGCTTGGAAACCCCGGCATGATTCGGCCCGAAAAAAGTTCGTATTGAGCAGCCGAGTGTACGACCATGTCGCCATAGCAAGATCGAATAACGGCTATGTCATCGATCGACTCCGCAACGTTTGGGAAAAGATCCGAGACCTCTATTCCGCTTTGCCCGAATCGTTTGAATTTTCGCTTGGAACCTAGGAGTCGAGCGTCTTTCTTGACGAACTGGTATTTAGCTTCACCAAATTCCTGCGGCCTTTCTTGTCCGTCTAGCTTATTGAGCAATGGCTTCGGATCAAATGTTTCCAAATGACTTGGACCGCCAGCCATGAACAAAAAAATGACCGACTTGGCCTTGGCTTGAAGATGCGGTGGCTTTGGTGAAAGGGCGGAACGCGAGTCCGCTTGAACCTGATTTTGTTGAAGCATCGAAGCAAAGGCCAGCGAACCAAATCCGCACACGGATTCGGATAATAGTTTTCGACGATCAATAGCCCTGTTTCGGAACATGAGGTTCAGCGTACGTAAAGGAAGGAATTCAGGTTGAACATGGCGATCGCAAACTCGCGAGGAGAATTTTCCTTTAGAAACGATGTCGCGATCCGACGTTCTTCGTTACTGACTGGTTTACCTGTTACGCATCGAAAGGCCAAGTTAACTATCGATTCCAAGTCGCCATTTGTTTCGCGAAGCAATCGATCCGAAAAGGCTTCCGCCATTTGATTTGCAATGGGGCCATTTAGCAACTCCAAAGCTTGAGGTGCATGCGTGCTTTGCTCTCGTCGAGAGCAACTTGATTGCAAAGTTGGCTGATCGAAAACGTCCATAAATGGCAAACGGAGATTGCGCTTCGCAAGAAGATAAATCGAGCGACGCATGCGATCGCTCTGCGCTAACGTCACCTGCCATTGTGAAACTTTATAAAGCTGTGCTACGAGCTCCTTGTCAACTGGCAGCATGATGCTCGGACCGCCAACGGAATAGTTCATTTGCCCGGAGATGGTTAGCATGCTATCGCGAATCTCTTCAGCACTCAGCCGCCTCGAAGTAAAATGCCAGATCAGGGCATTATTTGGATCCATCGATTCACCTAAACCCTTGCTAAAGGGCTGGCTAGTCTGTTGATACGTATTGCTGAGAACGATCAATCGATGCAGTGGCTTGACCTGCCATTCATGGCGAACTAGGAACGCAGACAGGAAGTCGAGCAACTCAGGATTGCTTGGGCTTTGTCCATTTTTTCCGAAGTCGTTTGGCGTGGCAACGAGTCCTCGACCGAAATGATTTAGCCAGACTCGATTGGCAAAAACACGAGGAGTCAAAGGATTCGATGGATCAGTGAGCCAGCTTGCCAAGGCCGAACGCGGGTGTGTTCGAACTTCGTCATTGAAAAGACTCTCAACTCCAAATACGGCTGGCGGCGCAGCGGAAACAAGATCGCCCGGCAATGACCATTCACCGCGACGAAGCACATGGATCGGCGTGGCCCTTTCGAAATCATTCTTAATGCTACCTATCGATGAAAGCGGTGTCGGAAGTGCCTTGTCTAGCAACTCCAGTTTGGCACGCGTCGCTTTTTGTTCGTCGTCAGACTCCGTTTCTAGCTGGGTTTTTAATAAATCGATCTGCCTTTGTATTTCGGACGTTTCTTTCTCAAACTTAATACGCTCAACTTCACTCACAGTCGGAATATCGACTTCGTGGGAAGCAGCAAAATAAGCTTGAAGACGGTAGTAGTCCGCTTGCGAAATCGAATCAAACTTGTGGTTGTGGCAACGAGCACAACCGATTGTTAGCCCGAGAATCGCGGAACCGATGATATCCGTTCGTTCGGTTAGGACTTCGTTTCGACTCCCTGCAACTTCCTGGTTCCCAGCGTTGCGGCGAACAGCCCCCAATCGATGGAAGCCCGAGGCGACCAGAAGCTGCTGATCTCCTTTGTTGATTTCATCCCCAGCAATCTGCTCTCGAATAAACTTGTCGACTGACTTTCCTTCATTGAAGGACTGAATGACATAGTCGCGGAATCGCCAAGCCCCTGGAATGGCGCGATCGTATTCGAAACCCTCTGTCTCAGCGAAGCGAATCACGTCCAGCCAATGCTGACCCCAGCGCTCACCATAACGCGCACTGGAAAGCAACTGATCGACCAGTCGAGAATAGGCATCCGGAGATTCGTCATTGACAAATGCGTCAACTTGCTCAGGACTAGGAGGCAGACCATGCAGATCAAAATAGATTCGTCGACATAACTCAAACTTGTCGGCAGTCGATGCCGGCTGCAGTCCTTTGCTTTCGAGCTTTGCCAGAACAAAATAATCGACTGCGGTTTGAGGCCATCCCACATTCTGAACCGCAGGAATCTCGTGATCGCGGATGGGCTGAAACGCCCAATATTTCCGGGCTTGCTGAAGATCGAAAGCCGGAACAGCAATCGTCGCCGCGCCCTCGCGTGGATCCGGCGCCCCTTTCTTTATCCAATGTTCTATATCCGCAATAACATCGTCGGATAGTTTTTCATCCGGCGGCATCTTCAAGCCATTGTGCCGAATTGCAGAAAGCAACAAGCTTTTAGAAGGTTTGCCAGGAGTAACCGCTGGACCCGAATCGCCGCCAAGCCTGGTTCCCGCTCGCGTGTCAAGTCTAAGCCCTCCCTGAAGTTCATCTGCCGATTCGGAGTGACATTCGTAACAATGCTTGACCAAGACAGGTCGAACCTTTGCCTCAAAGAAGCCGCTCTCATCCGACTCAGGAGAATCTGCAATCAATCGGCCCCCACAAACAATCGCAACTGCGACGCGGAAAAGACCAACAACATTACAAAAAAGTCTACGTGAAACCACCATTGCGAAATTGACCCAATCGATGAACGGATTCCAAAGATGCCTCTAATTCTAACTCAAATAGAAGCGAGTCGGGATCACTTCGTGGCTCTTGAAATCTCGAAATCGACCAATTCTTGGCCCTCGAAGCAGGAAGACGAAATTTTGCGACCGTCGTACTAGTGGTCTGGGACAGCTAAAGATTAGGGTAGTGGACGAGGCAACGAGTCCCGTGTGCGACGCGAATACGATAGCTTGGACTACCAATTAACACATCGCTCAAATTTCGGCTGCTGCCGGGCCCGAGACGATAGACGTTCATCGGTCCGAAGGTCAGTCGACAATTGTCTTGCAATCGGGGTTTAACGCTGTTTGAAGATGGTGTCACGAGGTAAGCGCTTCCGGCTGAGAGAGCTCCAAAAGGTAGTTGGCTACCTTGATAAGCAATGTTGACGCGAGGGTCCAGAGGATTTTGGGTTGCAAATCGACTCTTGACTGAATCCCAGGGAAGGTCGACATATGCAGCTCGCCCAAGAATCGCCATCCCTGCGCTTGTGCCGCCGATCGCAACATTGCTGGCGGCTGCTCGAGCAAGTGCTCCAAAGAGCGAGGTTCCCTCCCATACGGATTGATAAAAAGACTGAGCACCACCGCCGAACCAAATCGCATCGGCACCATTCACAATTTTCGTAATCCTAGGATCGTTTGCTTGCTCGCGAGTGGTGATGTTCAACGCTGGCGATGATCTGTCTCCGATTTCGTCATTGAAACAGCTCAAAGAAGTCGGCCTGCGAGGTCTCCTGCTTCAAGATAGTTGGCTTCGGGAGTTGAACGGGTGGCCAGCTCTAAAACGGCTCGATCTGCGATTGACCGACGTCACCAACGATGGAGTGAAGCAGTTCGTCAATAGAAGGAACAACGTTGATACCTATGTTACACCGAACTTGTTTGGCGAAATCACAGAAATTAAAACGCTGCTTGAGCTAGGCCCGCTGCGGGGCAGCGTCGAAGTGGATGGCTAACCTATGGGTGTCATATAAGCGATAGAGGCGTTGGCGCAGGGCGGTTCGATCACGGGCCTGACTTGGCCGATCGACAAAAATCGCTCGAAAGACGACATCATGGTCTTAGGGAAACTTCCGAAGTTGCGACGAATCACAATCAGCAGGGATGCAATTGCAACAAGTCATTTTCAGGTGCTGGCAAAAATCGTCAACTTGCGAGAATTGAAGCTCCAGCGACCGCCGTATTATAATAGTTCCCAGTTGCAGCCCATCGGTGAAATCCAGCAATTGCGATCGTTGAATTTGCAGCATCTTCGGGATGACGCAAGCAGGTTCAAAAACAAAAAAATCTTCATACGCTTGAATATTCAAGTGGAGTTAAAATTGACGTCTTGGCAAAAGCCATGCCTCATCTTAAAGTTTTGGCTTGTCCCAAGATCTCCAGCCCGCACGCTAGCGCGTTGCGGCTCAAAGTGAGTGCCATTGGGTGTAAAGCCAACGGAAACGATTGCATTCGCAATAGTTGTATCTGGCGTTCAGCGGGAAGTGTCCGGAATGCTGTATAATTTCGTCGATATGATGTTACAATCTACCTCTTGGTCGTTCACGAACTCAATGATGGAATTTTGCGATGAGCACTGTATCACCGACACGATCGATTCAATCGTTTGAATCATTGGTCGTCCTCAACGAAGTGTCGTGGCAGACTTACAACGAACTTCGTGATAATGAGTTCAATCGTAACGTGCAGATGACTTTCGATCAAGGGAGACTATTTCTTGTGTCACCGGGCAGACTTCACGAACGGATCGGAGCGATTCTCGCTCGCATCGTATGCGCGTGGACCGAGATTCAAGGCATTGCCATGCTGAGCGGAGGGTCAACTACGATGAAACACCCTCTTATTAATCGAGGCCTCGAACCGGACAAATGTTTCTATATTCAGAATGAATTCGCCGTTCGGCACTCCGATACTTATGATGCCGCAACGGATCCGCCCCCCGATCTCGTCATCGAGGTGGATGTGACTTCGTTGTCTACGATTCGGATGCCGATTTATGCCGAGTTCGGTGTGCCCGAGATATGGCGCTGGCATGAAGAAAAACTAGAAGTACATCGATTGCAAGGCAAGTTGTACGCTCGAGTGGAAGAGTCCACATGCCTCCCTGGTTTCCCGTTCGATAAGGCCGTGAAGTCGCTTGACGAGCGACATGACTTAGACGAAACAAGTTTGTTGGTTGGTTTCCGACAACGCTGTCGTATCGATCAAAAATAAGTCGTTGGAGAACAATTTTCCGAATCGGCTGCATTGACCTCTTTCGCCCCAAGCGCCAGTGTCGTCGTCGCTTCCAATGCCCTCATGCCAATGTTGCACGGTATTTTCTAAGATTTATCCGGTCTTGTGTCGGCAAAAAAAGCCAAACGGGTATTAGTACGATGTGCGTTTTTTTCTGTATCCGAGGCTAAAAAAACAGGACTGAGCAAATGATTCGTTGCCGAGCCTTATTTTTCTACGTGGTAACCGCAGTTGGCCTGAATTCCCAACTGTTCGCTCAAGCGACCAAAGAACTCGTTCCTTCCCAACCCATTCGGCTGGCAATGGCCCGACTAGAAAGTCCCGATCAAAGCGATTGGCAGAAATCCAAAACGGAGTTGCTCGGTTTGAAAAAAGGTGACAACAAGGAACAGGCGATTAGCGGATTGGCCTTGTTTCACGTAAGACAAAGCAACCAAACTGCGATCGAGAACTTTCTTCGGAGAGTACCAAGCCTGTTTCCAAACCCGTCCAATGAACAAAAATCGCTGCTTTTGCGGATCAAATTGTGGCATGCAATAACATCTGAGAACCCAAGCGAAGCAACACAGCATTTTTCAGAACTGGCGAAAATCACATTGACCGAAAAGCTTTCGATGGAGACGACTGCCGCCAACGCCGCAATACTCGGCAACGTCATTGGGCTGCTTGAGCCGGACGAAGCCCATTCGCCTATCGCAAAATCCGTACTCGCAAGTGTCAAATCGAATTTGGAAACCCATCCTGGCGACGCTTCACATGAGTTTAAGGACAAAAACGAGCGCGGTCGTCAATACTCAAGCAAACTGGCTGAGTGGCTTCGGCGGAACGCGGAACTAAACGAAGACGAACGAGCGAATTTGGCGACGAACGAGCGCCGAAAAGTCGAGGCTGAAATTGAAAAGCAGCAACAGTTGGTCTTCGATCACGGCCATTCGGTGACATTACTCGATAAGCAATTGAAGGGGCATTCCAAGAGCAAGAAAGCAATTCAACAAGAACTCAAAATGGTTATGGGGCAGCTAGCAAACCCTCGAGTACTCTTTCCAGTAATGCCAAACCGAAACGCGATTCAAGTTCCCACCGAAGAAAGGATTGCAGATGGCAAAGAACGAGTCGAGAAAACACGCAAAGTTACACAGAGAGATGGAACGAAAAAGGAAGAAACTTATTATGAGGAAAAAACGAAAAATAAGACGGTGAATCGGAGTCGAGCCGACATTGATCGTGACATTGACGCCATTTATTTGCGATTAGTCCTTCAATACGAAAATCTGGTTGCAATGCGCGATGCGATCATTCAGCAACGTGTCGAATGTGAGAGAAAAGCGAAGGAGACCAACGACGAAATCGCTCGATTGGAAAATTCCATGAGCGAGGCCAAGACAGTACAACTTCATCAACGCAATGTGGTACGTGAATTACAAGATCAACATCGCGTGCTCACCACATTGTGCAATGCGATTCAAGCGGGGGATGCGACCAAAGTTTTCCGTCCATCAAGTTTCGAGATTTTCGATTTCGCTGCCGAAAAAAGAGCTCTCCTGCAATAACGCACGCTGATCAAATTGAGAGAACGTCTTTGGTGTTGACCGTTTCGAATTCCGCTCTCGTTGACGGGCCGTTTTGTTGCGTGGCAAGCATCAAACACTTACAATTCAGTGTCGGGGAAAACAAGAGGACGGGTATTCAATTGGAAGGACTGTTAATCCACTGCCATAAACGGCTTTTTCAGATTCGTTTTTACCATTCTTTTCGGGCGTCAATCATGAATCATTTTCTATTGCAGCCGACCATGGCACTTGTGGGGATTCTTGGAACGTTGCAGGCACAGGACAACTCAAACCAAATACTCAAGGAAACACCACAACCTAAGTCCCAGATTGGTTCGAACGGGCAACGAGCACTCCCACCAAGAAAGTTACCAGGAAGTCTACGAGGAAGCTCGAGTCCATTGATTCGGGGAGTCTATGAGTTAATGGATGCAGGAAAATTGGATGTTGCTGCCAGGACCATCGATGAGATAGCCGATGATGTCGGCAAGGAAAGCATAGCAACCCTGCGCATTGACCTCGCTGAAAAACACCAACAAAAACGTCAAACGAAAGAGGCTAAAGAGCAAGCTTCAAAGGCGCTGGAATATTTACTACCAAAATTCGAGCAATTGCTATCGGTTGGCGAACTAGATAAGGCCCATCAAGTTGGCACGTTGTTGCAAAAGCCGTTTTTTCAATCTGGAAATCGAACTGAATACGCAAACCGAGCGTTTCAAGCCCTCGAAAAACATTTACCCAACGATAAATTCAGTCCCTTGCACTCGACCCGCTCACAAATGTTGTCGATAATGACATTTCAGTATACATCGTTGGGTACGCGCGACGCAGGCGATCAACAAAAGACTAACGTACTTTGGGAAACAGAGATGGCCTTGGCCGAATCTTTTCTGGCAGCCAATCCTGATGATCACGAAATAGCCAAGCATGCAATTTCGGTATTTTTCCGCGTCTTGCATTCAAGCGTAGAACCACGTGTGGGACTCGCCAATAACGAGATTGTCGACCGCATATTCGCTGTCACGCGCAGCGACTTCCAGGCTCATCGGAACTGCGACAACTTATCACTTTTACTTACGTGGTTCGTAAATCCAATGGTTCCGAATTTGGTGCCTGGGACGGGCCTTGGAGTTGGCTCAGGATCTTTGCCCGGCAATTACGGTGATCAAGATGAGTTATACACGAGAACTAAGGAACTTTGTGAAGAGTGCAAGGCGATTTCGCTCGACAACGACAGTCCGAGTGTTCGAACGATCGTGTATAGAATTATTGATCAGCATTTGCTGTCAGCATCTACACGTCTAGCAAGCCAACACCTTACGATGGGAAGGCTTTTGCTAACAAAAAAGGAAATCTCAGAAGGCGTTCCTCATTTTCGCAGAGCCGCAGAACTATATGACTCCATGGTCCAGAAAGACGCAATCGAGATTACAACTTCCTTGGGTTTCGCTTCCGTGATTTCGTCTTACAGGAGTGCAACAAGCCGCACGGACGGGGTTTGGTTGCCCAGTCCTCTCGTGCAGTTGCACTGTTCGGCCGTATGCCATGCCATTCTTGCGGGCGTTGCCGGCAAGGAGAACTCCGGCGTCACGACAGAAGAAGGTGAGACCAATGCTTTCACAGCAGTCGATTCGCTCCGTCGCGCGCTCGCAACAACGATCCCACCTGAGCGTCTAAGTACATCAAAAGACGATTTGACCAAATTAATGCGCGATATCGAAAACAATAAATGGTTCGACCCGCTCCGAGATCGCGAAGATTTCAAGCAGCTTTTGAGTTCGTTTTAGACCGCTTACGAGTGGAACAAATCTTGCGGCAACTCGGATACTCGGAATTTGCCCGCAGAGTGTCGGCATCGAATTACCGATCGGCTGGGCGTAATTAATTGTCGGGTAAACGAATTCAAAAGGCATTAAGATTTAGCGACCGAAAAAATCGACATCCCGATTCTTCTAGAGCTTGATCCCTCATGACAGATGCACAAAAGCCTACACATCCTGACTCATTGGACCGAGACCGGCGTATCGACTCGATCTGCGATGAGTTTGAAAAGTTGCATTTGACAGGCGAACGTCCGCAGATCGAAGCGTTTTTAGACCGTGTCGACGGGCCTACAAAGCAGCCACTGCTGATCGAGCTTATTGCAATTGACATGCACTGTCGACGGTCTCGCGGCGAATCGATTGCAATCGAGCATTACCAAGCTCGCTTTCCAGGCTTATCCGCTGAGCGATTGGACGCGACCATTCAATTAAGTATGGGTGCAAGACTTGCTGCACAGCCCAATAAGATTCCGTCGAGCGATCTTCCGACTCTTGATTCCAACGGACAGCCTATGCCACCATTGGACCGGGAGATTGTAAAGTACTTTGGAGACTACGAAATCCTAAGCACCATCGCTAGGGGCGGAATGGGTGTTGTCTACAAGGCACGGCAAATAAGTCTCAACAGGATTGTCGCCCTCAAGATGATCCTATCGGGCGAGTTCGCCTCGAAGGAAGAAGTCGACCGATTCTATTCGGAAGCCAAAGCGGCCGCATTACTAGATCATCCTGGAATTGTTCCCATCTATGAGGTGGGCGAGCATGGGGGCAAGCATTTCTTTTCGATGACGTATGTCGAGGGATCCAGCTTGGCCGCCAAGCTCAACGACGGCCCTCTCGATCCCTTGCAAGCAGCTAACATGATGCTTGAGGTATCGCAAGCAGTTCACTATGCGCACGAGAAAGGGGTTATCCATCGGGATCTAAAGCCGTCCAACATTTTGCTGGATTTGCAAGGCCATCCTCGAGTGACGGATTTTGGTTTGGCTAAGCGTATGTCGGAAGACACTGGCATGACGGTATCGGGGCAAGTACTCGGGACGCCGAGTTACATGCCACCTGAGCAAGCTGCCGGTCAAGTCAATACGATTGGGCCAGCCTCGGACGTGTATGGCTTAGGGGCTGTGTTGTATTCACTCACAACAGGTCGACCTCCGTTTCAAGCGGCAAGCAAAATCGACACTTTGAGACAAGTGGTCGAAAAAGAGCCGGTTGCGCCGAGACAATTGAATCCAACCATCCCACGCGATCTCGAAACGATCATCCTCACGTGCTTAGAAAAGTCGCTCCCTCGGCGATATGGAACAGCGAAAGAGTTATCCGACGAGCTAAAACGGTTCGCAGAGGGCAGGCCGATCCTTGCACGGCCCATTGGTCGCGTCGCCAAAGTTTGGCGTTGGTGTCGCAGACAACCAATGGTTGCGAGTCTTCTTGCCGCAGTCTTTTTGTCTTTGGTCGCTGGCATCAGTGTTTCTAGTTTTTATGCAATCAAAGAAAGCAAGGAGCGTAAAGAACAGGAAAGGCAAAAGAACATTGCAAACGAAGCCACGAGACAAGCCGAATCGGCGCGCGATGAAAAAGAAATACAGGCTGAGATAGCGGAACAAGAAAGAGACAAAGCCAAGGCCAGTGAAACCAAAACACGAAGAAACCTCTACGTTTCCGATGCTGCCCGCGTTGAAGAGCTTGTTAAAGAATCCAATCTTGTGCGCGCCAAGACATTGCTGGAGCGGCATATCCCGACGTCTGCCGACGAAGAAGATCTTCGCGGCTTTGATTGGTATTATCATTGGCGACAGGTAAGCCAGCAAAAGGCAAGATTCGATTTCATGAAACCAGTGGAAGTGATCGATCTCTCGGCGGACGAAAAAACGGTTGCAGTGGGTTGTGAAGGTGGACGTGCGTATTTGCTTGACCTTGAGTCGGGAAAGGTACAAGACACTGCATTTTCGATCGATGATGAACATTGGTCGAATATCGCTTTTGTAGCCCCCGATCGTTTGATTGGGCATGGCCAACAAGGAAGCTTCAAACAATGGGACCGAAACACCGCCGAGACACTTGCTACGAAACCATCGTTGCTCGCGGTCGAATCCAAGAAGGTTGGCTCAACGTATGAAGATCGTATTCCAGCTTCGGTGAGCAAAGACGGTATGAAAATGATTTGTTCGGATCTTGCAAACAATCTTGCGTTATGGGATCTGACGAGTATGCGACCACGACCAATTCCATACATCAATGACGGGCTTCATGCGTTTAAAAAGCAAGGGAGAGTCATCAGCCTAAAGTTCGCGTTTCATCAGGAGAAGCTGCCATATTTCTCTCCTCGGGATGAAAAAATGCTCACTGTCACCGGCCATCGGGACTGGAATGAGTTTGACACTCGATGGTTTGCAGACGAAGCATCGAAGGAGTACTCGCAAGCGGGCACTGTTTTCCAATCGTTGGCCGAACAAAGTTTCGTTTCGATAGGCCATCCAATCACCACTATTTCCTTTTCGAATGATCGCAAACTTGTGTTGACCGGAAACACTTTGGGTGAAATCCAACTTTGGAACACCAATGCGATTGAGGATCTCTCGCGATGGATCGAAGTGATGACACAGTCCCGATCGCTTGGGAAGCTACCAATTCGTAGCGTGAACCTATCGCCATTCAATCAGCGTTTTGCAGTTTGCGACGACAAGCAATGCTGGGTCTACGGGATGAGCGACCTGAATCCCATACTGAAAATCGATGCAAAGGACACATCCTTTTTAGTTGCTCGCTTTATCGGCAATGACTTGGTCGCCGTTGGGACCAGCAGTGGCTTGGTTGACTTATGGCGTGTTTCTGATTCAAAGCTTGTAAAGCGGCTTTTTGTAGGGCAAGGGGAAATTCGTGAAATCCTGGCAGACAAGACTCAAAAGAGTCTCTACGTTGCGAGCTCTGAGGGTTGCATCATCTCTTTTGAACTTAATGAGAATCCGAGTCCCTTGGTTCCTCAGCGGAATTCCTATTCACCTGAAAAGGCATCCGTTATTTGGCTTCCTCTTGCGAAGCGAATTGCATTTCATCGCGCTGAAAGCGATGAACTTGTGCTTGTCGATCCGAGCAATCCAGAGCAACTGTCTGCACTGGATCTCAAGGTACCGGGTGTTTTTCGAAGGAGGAAGAGTAATCCAGTATTGTTTCGGGAGCGAAAAAACGGCTCAGAAGTAGTGTCTCTACACGAGGAAGAAATCAATGTGTGGAATCTGGAATCAATGGCACTCGTCAAGAAACTAGATACTCGTCAACATGTCGATGACAGTGGTCGTATTCATCCGATTGCACTCAACCGCCATCCTTATAAGGGACTCAGCTATAGAGGCGGAGTGTTCACGGAGCAGCCCAACCTACCCGGTAACAGTAACGGGGTTGTTTCTGCCGACTTGTTCAGTGATGAACGAAGACTCGCTATGGTTGGGAATGCAGTTGGTCTCCAGCTTATTCATCGGGATATTGATACGGGTAAAGTACTTTCGGAACTGAGAATACTCGGAGCGAGCGCGGAAATTTTTCGAACAACTGTTACATGCTTGGATGAGCAACGTGTCCTTGTGAATGAGGTAAGGCTTCTCGCTGACAAAAAATTCGTAAATTCAGGACTGGTATGGAATACGTCTGACAATAGTCTCACGGTTGTCGACACCACGCTCAAATCCAATGCGCTAACTGTCGCGACGAATGCATTTAGAGGCCAACTGCAAGTGATGAATCAAGTAAAGGAACGAAAGGAAATTGGATTTTGGGATCGAACTGCGATTCTTATTCTTGATTCGGATAGCTTGACCCCTGTCGTCGAGGCTGGCCCGCCCGAGAAGGCTAAGATCGACTTTGCGCACCTTGATTCCAACGGCGACGTGCACGCGGTCCTATCGGTTCTAAATGCCCTTGGCCCGGAAGACTTCGGGTGGGCAAGTGGCGATCTGCATGCAATCCGATCGGCTTTGAAAGACTTTCGTCCGGAAGATTTTCGTTGGGCAAGATGGAACCGTGAATCCAATGAATGGCAAACCGTGTTCAGTTGGAAGGAGAAGAAACGGGAAACCTCACCCGATATGCGATTTAGCTTCGACCCTGCTCAGTCCGTACTCTACTACATGCAGGATCGAGATTCAGGTAGTTTTCGACGTTGGAGCACCAAGGATGGAATTGAATTGCCAGCCATGCAAATCCCGTTTGGTAGTGTCGAATCGTTTCAGTTGAACCAAAGCGGAATGGGTGTTGCGCTGCTCAAGTCTAAGGTCACTGTCATTGCCGCACCTTGGAGTGTGACATGGTACAGCAATGGCATTCGTCGATCACAAAACTTAGATAACCATTCACCTTTCGTATTGCCACTGCCAGCGAAGGAATGGTGGCTAACAGAATCCGGTGTGCGTCCGGGCGCCCTGCTAGATATGCTCGAACCCAGACCAATTCGGTTTGACGGCAAAGAACTGGAACACAGTAAACCAAACTCGCAACTATTGTGTTCCGATAATCACTTGTGTTTGGTACAGATTGTTAGTGGAACACTCCACTATTGGCTGCTGAGCGAAGACACAAATGGCAAGTCGAAATTCGTGTATCGTTATGCTGGTGCGAGATCGGCAACTGATGAAGAAGTTGTCAAGGCCAGCCTTACGCCTAAGGGAAATGCGATCGCTATCTCCACAGGCTCCGAGATGCGATGGTCAGTGCAACCTTTCCAAGAATGGCAAAGGATTCAACTAAATGCACCTACCGATGCCAAGATAACTTCCCTACGATGGTCATGGGATAACAAGACTATCGCAGTTGGATTCAGTAGTGGAGATGTGATTCTTCACGATGTTGAAAACGAATCTTCTAACACACTCGCTCGTGGACACCATGGTGCGGTTCACGATTCACTTTGGCTTCCGGATCGACGGAGCATTGCGACGGCGGGCAATGATGGCACAATCGTCTTTTGGGACCTCTCCCAAATGGAGATTCGAATGCGGCTTGAAGCCCACAAAGGAGCTGTAAAAACTCTAGCGTACGATCCATCTAAAAGCACTTTGTATTCGGGTGGCGAGGACGGGCTAATCCGAAGATGGATTGCAGCATCTAATCACTCCACCGATCCACAATTACCGAATCGATTTGTAGCACCTGATCCAATTTCTCCTATCGAAGAGACAATTGCCGCGCCCTCAGCATCAGTTCTTCAGAATCGTGGGATTGTTCAGTGGCTGAAATCGCTGGATGGTAATTACGGACTCGCGAGTTTTGGTATGCAACTGAGGGGGAGCGCTCGAGATGACCAACTCGACGCTATGTCTGTCCACACGATCTCGTTCCGAGCATTCCCAAACGTGCAAGACGATGATCTTGCAAGGCTTTCCGGATTGACGGAGCTTCGGTCGCTCGACCTTTCAAGCTGCAAATTGTCAGCAGCCGGAATTGGCAAACTCAAGCGACTCGTTGGCCTACATACGCTGGATTTAAGCGGCATCGACTTGTCCGCTTTTGACTTCGAATTGCTAAAGGACTCCGCAAATCTCAGAACACTGACTCTCAACCGATGTTCCATTTCCGATGAACAGTTTTTGGCTATCATCCGGTTGTTCCCACGTTTGAGTGAGTTAGAGGTTTCAATGTCGCCACTTACCGACGTTTCCGTCTCCAAAATTGATTCACTAATGAATTTGAAGACGCTGGTATTGGCATCGAGCAAAATCACGGACGAATCGCTCACAGCCATACGGACATTAAAGATGCTTGAGCAACTTGATTTAAGCGATACCAAAGTCTCGGGAGATAACTTATCGCAACTTGAGTCGCTCACGCTGCTGAAAAATCTGCGAATCAAGGGAGTGCCAGCTCGAAATGACTGGATTACCAAATTGGTTGCGGGCAAATCAGTTGCCTGGGAGAACATGAAGTTTTTGGATATTCGCGACAGCGCAATTACTTCGATTGGAGCTCTGGCGTTTCTTGGACGAAGGAAAAATGTGGATACCTATGTGTCGCCTGGGCTCTTCGGCGAATACCCGGAGATTGAAGCCCTTTTGCAACTTGGTCCACTTCGTGGCACGATTCAAGTAGATGGAAAGCCGCTCGATGTGCTGAAAGCCATCGCGGCATTGAAGAGCGGTGGATCGATTACGGGGCTGACCTGGCCGATTGACAAGAAACGTTCCGTCGAAGATGTGGAGGTGCTTGCAAAATTGCCTAAGTTGGAACGGATTGAAGTGAGTGCAGATGCGATGCCTACAATTCACTTTCCCATTCTTCCGCGAGTGAAAGGGCTGATAGAACTCGAAATTCCTGGAAGCGCCTCATATTCTGGCAACCAATTCGTCGGCGAAATTCAACAGCTACGGAGACTTATTCTCGCGTCTCTCTCCGAAAGTCAATTGTCTCAATTGCAAAAACTGAAAAACCTTGAATCGCTCGAATACACCAGCGGTGTTCGAATTAACATTTTGGCTAAAGCACTTCCTCAATTGAAGAGCCTAGCCTGTCCAGAACAATATTCAAAGGAACTGACCGAGGCGATATCGTTCCTCAGATCACTTGAAACGTTAACAACTGTCATTTCGCTCGTCTCGTCGCAAAAGGATTTTGGGCCAATTCTATCTAAGCTAAAAAACCTTAAGCGATTGAATATTCAATTTTCCTATTCAGCTCCTGATCTCAAGAAACTGCAAGCCGCATTGCCTGGTGTGACGGTCGAGAGCATCAAAAAGAAATAGTGATAGGAGTGCATGCTGTCCGGCATCGATCATAACACGGGCCGCCGCTCGTCGTGCGGACTAGCCTAAAAACCTGAACGAACCGCCGCTCAAGCCGGGCGTACAGCTTTGTTTTGCTGCGAGTCGCGCCGAATTCCCTGACGCCTTCGGCTAGACGGGAAACGAGTAAATGCGAATTATTCTGGATCAACGAGCCGATGAATCCAGATCTTGCGAATGAGTTGCAGTTTGCGCTCGACGGTTCGGGTTGCCCTATTCACTTTTTTCGAAATTTCTTCGTTGGAATACCCCTCCATTTTCCAAGTTGCTAATTGAACTAACTCTTCATCGCCAAGCGACAACATCATCTGTTCGTACTGTTCAGCGACCTCGACGGCAAATTCGGGCGAGGGTTCACGACTCACGATTTGATTGACCGCAGCAATGCTATCGCTCGAAGAATCAAAGCCATTCAATTCTTGGTATAGACCGCCGCCGCGTTTCAAACGTTTTTCATCGCGTACGACATGAAGCAGCTTGTGAATCGTAATGCTCACTAAAAGGCGCCAAAGTCCATGTCGATCCGAAAGTTCGGGGAATTTCTTGTTTTCGACGCCTCTACAAAAGCTATGGAAAGCGCTGAGCGCAATATCTTCCGCATCAGAAACCTTTCGATGTTTGGCTTGCAATCGCCCATGTGCCAAATGAACTAGTCGATCGAAGTAAGCGTTCCAAAACTTCGTAGCGGCTAAATCATCACCGGCTTCGAGACGTTCCAGCCAGTTGGTAACCGACGAATCACTCATTGTCATGTTATGCTCTTACGGCTTCGAAAGTATTGTGTCATCATTTATGTCGTTGTGTTCTTTTACAGAACGTTTAATCCGTTGGTACTTAGGACCGTTCGAAGAACAACTTCCGTAGCTGGACTCGCAAGAGTTCAGTATTGGCCGCGTTTGCTCCGAAGTCATGCGACTCCGGCTACGAAAACAGAACATTTCATCATCGATCGGTACTTCTTTGCGACTTTGCGTTAGTCTTTTTGCGGATCAGGTCGAAAAAATCTGTCGGTTTTCGGCGTAGAACGGGTATTGTAACGTAGGAAGAAGGGACTTTGTCCCATTCCACAACTTATATTAAAGAACACCCGCGACCTATAATCCTGGAACTCCCGCCATGTATTGTCTCAAAGCCAGCCATCTCTGCGTTTCGAAAGCTCTGGTCCATTGGCTTTTTCTAAATTCAAATCTTTGCTTTTTCGTTCCGTTCGGCATCGCCGACGAAAAACAAGATATTGCGGCCGCAGACGCGCTGATTGCAATCATCGAAAACAATGACACCGAGAATCAGTCCAGTCAGGCGGAAGTTCGTTACTCATCCATTCTTGCGGATTCGAAGGCAAAACCGCTTGCAACGATGGCGATTGCATTGATCTACATTCGCGAAAAGCGATTCTCCGACGCGAAGAAGGTGCTGGCTGCAATGCCGAAAGACCAAAAGTCGGTCTCGGACTCGTTCGGGCTCGGCAGTGAGAGACTCAAGTTATGGCTACTCTTGGAAACTGGAGAAGGAGAGGAAGCTGAGGCTCAGTTCGAACAAATAGTAACCGTGACGCTTGGGTTAGACGCAGCCAACACCGAATTAACCGCCAATTGTGGCTTGATCGGAGGTGTCGTCGGAATGCTTCGATCAGATGGAGAGCCTAGTATTTCGATTTTGACCCTAGAAAAGGGAAAGGAAGTTCTTCTTGCTAAAATCGAAGCAAACAACGCGACTTCAAAACTGGAAGAACATTTCGCTGAAGCAAGCCAGTGGGGCCAGGAATTGCAAGCAAGGGTTGAAAGATTCGAAGGTGTTGGACATGCGACAGCAGAGAAACTTAACAGTTCAGCGCAGGCCGAATACGAACGAACAAAACAGGAGCAATTGAAGCTCCATGATGACTTGAAAAAAGCCAAGAGTGAACAAAGAGACTTAGAAGAAAACCGTAGCAAATTGTCCTTAAAGGTGAATACAATTAGTGCTGCATTGAATCTGCTGAGAGATTCCCAAGCCCCAAAGACGAGGGAAAGTGTCGAGAAAGTCACGCGTCTGTATGCCGATCGGCTGAGAGTCGAGCGCGAAGTCGCTGCAGCGAATAAAGCTCTCAAAGACATGGACAATGAAATCAAACACGGCGTGGCATTGGACTTGAAACAATATACGAGCAAGCATGAACAATCGAAGCGTTCTGCGTTGATCTCAAGCATTGCGTTTGAGCACGTTAGTTCGCAAGACGCCAAAACCAAACGACTCTTGCGGCCATCCAAAACCAAACGGCTTTTACGGCCCTCCAACTTTAATTTACTGGATTACCAATTGGAGATCACACTGCTGAGAAAGTCACTTCCCGCGATGGAGCTCCGACACGAATCTCCTTAGAATCATGTATTTCCTGTTCACAAATCGTAGCTGACTTTGCCGAGTTTGCTTGCTCGGCTGATTTTTTCTAGGCTATAGAGGCCCGCTAATACGAATTCGACACATGACGCCCTTACTGCTGGGTTGTCGGTTGCGTTTACTTCGAATGCTGTTTCCCAAACTGGTGGTACATGCTTTAGTCTTTCGGCATAAGCTGAGCTTGGCAGCAGATCTCCGACTTCGATTCGAACCCCTTTGTTGAAGATTTCGGCGATTTGACCAACACCATGCTCGGTCGCATACTGTTCGAAGACTGTCTTGATGGCGTTAGAAATGAGCGAATCGAGAATCTTGCGTTCTGTCATTTGATGGCTTCCCATCAAGTCAACTTCTAATTTGCCAAGCGATGAAGTGTACAAATGTCCAAGGTCACTAATTCTTGGAACAGCCAACGGTTCACCCAGAAGAACAGCTCGTTGCCGCGCTGAAGCAATCATCGTGCGGAAGTTGGACAATGAGAAACGAGCCGAAACGCCAGACGCTTGATCGACGTACTTGCTCTTTCGGGCTTGAGCGGTTATCTCCTCGATGATCTCCGTCATGAAGTAAGGAATTTGCACTGGGTACTGGCCACCAAGGTCTAGTCCGCACTCCTGCTGAAGTATTTGGATTCCTTGATCACGATCGATCGGATAGTGAGTTTGAATAAGCGAGCCGATTCGGTCCTTCAACTGCGGAATGACTTTTCCGCTGCGATTGTAAGTGCTCGGGTTAGCCGAAAAAAGTATGAAAATGTCCAAGTCAAATCGAACCGGATAACCGCGAATTTGAACATCGCGTTCTTCGAGAATATTAAACAAACCAACTTGAACAAGCTCATCTAGTTCCGGCAATTCGTTCAACGCAAAGATACCGCGATGCATGCGTGGGATCAAACCGAAATGCAAAGCGGATTCCGAACCCATGCTTACTCCGCCGGTCAACTTCGAAGGATCGATTTCCCCAATGACATCGGCGAACTTGGTTCCCGGCGCAAGGCGTTCGACGTATCGTTCGGATCGGTGCCACCAGCCGATGGGGACTTGATCAGCGCTGTTGAGCTTTAAGAAGTCTTTTGCAGCTTTAGTGATAGGATGGTAGGGATCTTCATGAACAGGAACGTCCGGAATATCTAAAAAGGGTACGTATTCGTCTAAAAAACGTACTAATGTTCGCATCAGACGGCTCTTGGCCTGCCCTTTTTCTCCTAGAAATAAAAGATCGTGGCCCGCAAGCAGCGCGATGTTTAATTCCGGCACTACCGTATCTTCGAAGCCGACAATGCCGGGATATAGTGTTTCGCCAGCGGCCAACATTCGAACGAAATTCGAGCGAATTTCTGTTTTCACTGGCCGACTTTGCCAGCCAGTTGCTTGTAATGATTCGAGGGTCGCTGGGCGAGGAATTGTTGTATCTGACATATGCACTTGGGTTTATGGGAATGTTGGGCTTCCAAAGGGTATTCATTTATAGCACGCAGGCAATAGAGGCAGGGCTGCACTTGGAAGTAGTCGTCTAATACGCGATAATCGAAAAACGATTACGCTGACGAAAAAGTGTAGGATCAATATCGCAGCCAAAGTCTAGCAAGCATGGAGCAAGAAATATGGCGGTAAAAAACTCAGCAATTCTCGAAAAGCTTAACGAGGCCCAGCGTAAAGCCGTAACGCACGTCGATGGCCCATTGCTAACGTTGGCGGGCCCTGGAAGCGGCAAGACGCGAGTTGTTACCCATCGAATTGCCTATTTGCTGGAACAAGGTATCTCGCCTTTTTCCATCCTCGCGTTGACCTTCACCAACAAGGCAGCGCAGGAAATGAAGGGGAGGCTAAAAAACCTATGCGGTGACGAACCTGTTTGGTTGGGCACTTTCCATGGATATTGTGCTCGCTTTCTGCGTCGATACGGACGCATGGTTGGGATTTCAGAAAATTTTTCTATTTTCGATGCGGACGACGCAAAAAAGGCCATGCAACATGCGATCGTAGAGGCCGAAGTTTCCCTGACGCATCTCAATATTGGCGATATCATCAAGGGAGTGAGTGGTCTCAAAAATCGCGTTGTTACTCCAGAAATGATGCAGGGGGAACATCAATCCAGTACCGACAAAGTACTTGCCAAAGTTTACCCGGCATACCAAAAGTATTTGTTGCAAAATAATGCAGTCGACTTCGACGACCTTTTGATGCACACCGCGTCCATTCTGCGATCAAGTCCAGATTTGCGGGGCGAACTCGATTCTAAACATCGCTATATTTTGGTCGACGAATACCAGGATACCAACTTGGCACAGTACCAAATTGTGCGAGCATTGTCCCTCGAATATCCCAATCTCAACGTAACGGGTGATCCGGATCAATCGATTTACGGTTGGCGAGGTGCAGACATTTCGAACATTCTCAATTTCGAACGGGATTACCCGAACGTGGTCACAGTTCGGTTGGAGCAGAACTACCGCAGCACGCCCGAAGTCCTTTCAATTGCCGACGCATTAATTTCATGCAATACGCGTCGCAAAGCCAAGCAGTTGATTCCGACACGAGAAACGGGTACTCCTGTCAAATTATATTCGTATGCATCGGCACGCGACGAAGCAGACAATATTGCAGACCAAATCGTTGCATCCGTTATGGCCAACACTGCCAAGCCTAAAGACTTTGCGATTCTTTATCGAACCAATGCCCATTCGCGACTTCTCGAAGCGGCATTACTGCGACGAAAACTTAATTATCAGTTGATCGGTGGCTTTCGGTTTTATCATCGTGAAGAAATAAAGGACCTGTTGGCCTATTTGCGATTGGTCCACAACCCAACGGATGACATCTCGTTTGAGCGAATCGTCAATGTCCCCACACGCGGATTAGGAGACAAGTCTCTTTCCAAAGTTACCGAGTTGGCCAGATCCAGGGGCATTCCGATGTTAGTCGCATTGCGAGCCGTTGTGGAACATGGCTTGATGAGCAAAAAGGCGACATCCGGTGCTCGACAATTCCTGGCTCTCTATGACGAGCTAATGCAATTGTCACGCGGTCCACTTTCAGTCATGATTCAGCAGTTGGTTGCAAAGACAGACTACGTTAAGTACTTGTCCGCCAAGAAGACGGAGACTCCGGACGAGAGTATTCAGGGTAATATCAACGAGCTCATTGCGGACGCAGCGGAAGTGGATCGGCAGGACACAGACGGTAACGCAATCGAGCGATTCCTAGAACAAGTAACGCTTATAAGCGATGCTGACGGAATAACGGATCATGAAAACAAAGTGACGCTAATGACGTTGCATTCCGCCAAAGGGCTAGAATTCGACAACGTCTTTATTATCGCGGTGGAACAAGAGATATTGCCGCACAAACGGTCAATGTACGACCCGGCTCAGATGGAAGAGGAGCGGCGATTGTTTTTCGTTGGTATCACTCGTGCTAGGAATCGATTGCAATTGAGCATTGCGAAATCTAGAGGGTTTGGCAATTCGAGAATGAGTTGCCCCAGCTCTTTTCTGATGGAATTGCCCAGAGCCGAAATGGAGATCGTCGACCTTAGTGAGCCATTTGCAGCTGACGATGACTACAGCGATGGCGATTTAGGCGATGCATTCGACGACGATTGGGCGTCGCAGAGTTTCTTGCATCGACGCAAACGTCCGAACGGAACTGCGACAAAGCGAACGCAACCAAAAATTGAAACAGCAGATAATTGGGCTGTCTCACAGGTGTCAGTCGAGCCTGAAATTGAAATGGACGTTCTGCTTGATGACTTTGCTGACGAAGAAACAACTGCCTCAGTCACTCCGCCCCCCAAAGACTTGGGAGTATTTGCAAAGAAGCTAGAGAGTCTAAACAGAAAGGTTCCCATGGGTGCACTGAAGACTGCGGCGCAAGTGACGGCGGCAATGACTCAGGATGGAATTCCCGTCGATCGATTTGAGGCGGGCGACATGGTCGTCCATCCAAGTTATGGGGCTGGTACAATCATGTCAGTTGAGGGGCGTGGGCTACGTCGCATGGCTCGCGTTGTTTTTTCGGATGGCGATTCAAAGTCGTTTCAACTTAGCAAAGCACATCTGACGTTTAAGGTCTAAGGTTCGTTCGGGAAATTTTAGTAGCTTAGGCTTCCAGCCTGAGAATTAGTGCGATAGACTTCAACGTGGAAGGAATTGACCTCAATTCCTTCGGTGGCACTGACACGGGAATTGAGGACAATTCCCGCCACGATGATCAGCTGCGTTTTATCTAGAAATGTGCTCGCGGATTTTCGCTGAAAAATCGGGGCTGTCCTGATACAAATTAGAAACGGCTGTAATGCTTGCCTTTTCTCGAGCAGCCTCGAATGGGCCCAGTACATCCAGCAGTCCAAGTTCGTATGCAAGGCGATCTGAATGACCTGGAAGTAAGACTCGCCAATCGCTTGGGATGCTGCCTGGACGCAATTTGTTGATATGATTCACCAAATTGGTCGTGCAATTGTTGTTGATGGTATCGTAGTTTTCAGGAACTCTTTGCAGTTGATTGGCACGTTCAAGCATATCGACTAAAAGATTCTGGATTTGATCCGGGGTTGCGCGACCAGGATAGAGATACACTTCTGCTTTTCGGGCATTGGTTCTTAAGGGAATGAGATCACGTTCGTCACCAATAAGGTACATCAACTCGAATTTGTTGGTGATGCCGCGTATTGGCGAATAGGATGCACCGTGGTCGAGCCTCGCTTCGACTGAGATGATGAAATGCCGACCGTCGCGTATACCGAAACTAAACATAGTATGGGCAAGCAGCGAATTATTCTGAAAGGGAACGATTAGAAAGTCAATTTTGTTGACGTCCGCGAGAGCGAAACTCAAGTCGTAGTGCCGAACGTCGTAGTTCGTTTCGGAGCGGTAGCGGCAGTTGCGCACATGCTTGATGGTGATGTCTTCATCTTGAAATTCCGCAAAGGGCATGATCGCAAGGTCCGGGCGCCATAAGTGATCGCGTCCCAACTCCTTTTTTGGAAATAGTTTCCTGTGCGTGGTTGCAAGCAGTCCGGGTGAATTCGACTCCTTAAAGGGCCTGGAGCAGCCGTTAAATAGAGGCAAAAACAAACAGGAAAACCAAAAGGGATACCATAGAAAGATCATCTCTTGTCGAGCATTTGACATGGTTTGCTGCATGGGATTTATTCGTCGTTACCATTACATCTTCATATCAGATCAACCCGTTAAAACCCTTCGAGTATTCCTATAGCAAGCAAATTGCGTCAATGTCAAGCCGACTGGCGCTGTTGAATCATCCATCATCCAAAAACGCTAGATTTCGGGGCTTCTATATGTTACGCGATTCGGTCGGAGCTATCCCACTAACAACGCGGACAATCGTAATTGGTCTAGAATTTGATCCAAGACTTCGCTGCTGTTCAATCCAATATTTCCTTCGAGATGGACGTTTAGTTCTTTGCTGGCTATACGTGCGGCAATAAAGTCAGCGATCATTTCCTTGGTCCACGTGCCATCAAAAACGGGTAGTAAAGACAGAGTCAGAGGATCTGCATTGAATACAGTGTGAGCTAGAGTCGTCAGACTGCTCCGCTGTTTGGCTTGAAATCTAACCAGCGGAGAAACCATTGGTTTATCGGAAATGCCCACAGTGAATCTGTCAGGCAGGAATCGTAACTCGATATCTCCTCGAAGGACCAGATGGAGCAAGCCGGTATTCACTAGATTGGCGATCGAGATACGTTCGCTTTCGCCTATTTCCGTCGTCGCAGATAATTTCTTTTCGACGCTTGCGGAAATCTGAGACGTGGTCAACGAGCCAGGCCAAGTTTCCGAAAGAGTGAATACCATTGCTTTTACAATTGTGTCCTTGGTTTGAATTCGGAACCCGTTTGGGCTTTTGAAAGCAACCTCGATTTCGCCACTCAAGTCATTTGCTAAGCTTGGATCTTCCGCTCTAATGTTACCTGCAAAGTAGCCACCCTTGATTCGCGTTGAGCTAAGGTTTCGATTCAGCTTGCGATCACTATGACATAACAAGGATTGCCGGAACATTCTGTTGCTGACGAAGTCAATGTACTGACTCTGACTATAAAAGTCCGACGTCAACGTGGCGAGCAACTCTCTTGATTTCGGTGGTAGATTGCTGGTGACCATGTTGGCAAGAACTGATTCACCTAAGAACTGCAAATGGTGTTCTTTGGCCATCTCCATGAACTGGTAGAAAAACATGGGGCGATTGTTCTCTTCCAAATGCTCATGAAATAGATAGGAGTCGGGATGTTTGGCAAGTAATTCAAGCTCCTGCCTCAATACTTGTGAATAAAGTGTATTCTGCTCCTTGGTGCTTTCATCAAGGAATGATAGAACGGCGCGCGCTTGTTGGATTTTGTCTTTGGGATCGGACAGATTTGCTACTTGATAGAGCATCATCTCGCGAATCATGCCGCGCATAAACCAACCCGGATATGCGTTGTAGCTGATGTAAGCCACACCATTTGGAGACAATTGCTTCTGACAAATCTGAAGGATTCGTTCTTGGACAACTGGATGTACCCAAGAAAACACACCATGACAAAGGATATAGTCGAATTGCCCAAAGGATTCGTCGATCTCTTGAAAATCGTGTGCGATCAGTTGAACGTTTTTTAGTTGGAGTGCATCCAAGGTGGCTTGGCCAACGGCAATCTGTTTGCTGGACAGGTCGACTCCGATAATTCGCGCGTTGGGCATCTGGACGGCCAATGGGATGATATTCCCACCGCTTGCACAGCCAAGTTCAAGTATCGAGGCGGTGTCGGGTAGCGGCGAGTCCAAGGAAAAAAGCTTGGCCATCGAATAGAGACGGTCCGGATGGGTTGACCTAAAGGGCTGACTTGGATAAAGAATATCGTCGTATGAACAGGAAGCTACCTCTGACGAATTGTTCATGTGTCCACTTAAAATTCAATGCGTCGAAGAAACAGGAACATCGGTATCGCTCCAGCCACAACAAGCGCCAAAGCCAATCCTGATTCGCGACTGTTAATGCCGTAATGCAGTAAATCGAACATGCGCATCGCAATCGTTGTAACTTGAGGAGGCTGCACTAAAAGATAGCTTGATAAATCCGCAAACGCCACGAAAAAAGCCATCGCGAAAGCCACCGCGATTGGATTGGCCATTGCTTTGAAGAGTATCCAGGTTCGAGTCATATACGGGAGCCCCAAATCCAGCTCTAACAATCGCTTATTGTGATTGTCGAAGCGTTCCCGAGCCAACCACAGCACACCAAATACGACGGGCAGGCATCTGCTTTGCAAAGCCAAAATGGGAGCACACAAAGTGCGATCCGCCAAGAAGCCGATCCATTCCGGCTCCCGTCTATCAAAGAGTTTTATAACTATCAAGTTCACGAGCGGACCAGGCAGAGCGAGCAAGGACGCCATCAGTCCGATACCGATCCACTTGGACCATCGAGCCGTTGCGGATGTAGCCAAAACGACACCGAGTACCAGCGCAAAACCAGATGAGTATAGGCTTAGTTGAATGCTCCATCCGATTTCATTCATATAGGTCGAAGACTGCACGACAGATCGAACGACAACGAGCAACGACCAACTACGTCGAATGACGTCATTTTCCATTGTTGCTATCCATCCGGCTTTTACGATTAGGTTGGCAAGTGGAATCAATGCAACCATCGATACGATGGTCCATGCCGTTAACGCTCCAATCCAACGTTGCACTCCTCGCAACTCAAATGCATTGAAGTCTGCCAATTCGGGTCGGCCCGAATTCTCTCCGCCTAGCCGAGCTTGTAATAACCAAACCATTCCGGGCACCACTAGCCCGATTATGATCGCAAATGAACAAGACATTCCAATCAAATTAGCGTCCAATTCATTGAATTGAACTTGTAGATACATCATTTCTGTAATCGTGGGAACTCGAAAAAGATTGGTCACGACCATATCATTTCCGGTCATTGCGATGCTCCAAACTGCTCCTGCAGCGATCCATGGCCAAAGGTTTGGCAGCAAGACAAAGAACGTGGCATACCATGGCCCGAAATCAAGTAGTGCCTGCCGGACATTGGAGTCAAAAGTACGTTTCAATCCCAATGCGCATAGGAGAAAACAAAAGGGAACTGCTGCTATCCCGTAAATCCAAATAACCGAAGCTATCGCCGTGTTGGGTGAAATGGCTGCGGAGACTAGGCTCAATCGGAACCACCCTTGGACTCCGAATCCGGCGCTCCACGCGGTCGCTTGGACATAGATCGGAACCAAAATCAGGCTCAACACGATTGTGGATATCCATCGATACGATGGTATTCGAAAGCAAACCGTAAGTACGGCTAACATCAAACCAAGTATTGTCGCAATAACTGAAGTACCAAGACAAACAAGGAGCGTATTGAGAAACGGGGTGATCAAGTTAGGAAGTTGAAATGGGTTGAAATTGAATCGGCCCGTTGAGACTGAGTCGGCTAAACAGCTAGACTCGCAGCAGTCAGAACGGCTTGAACCATGCCAGATGACTCGGCTCGATTTTGCCAAGCGATATCATGTGCTGTTCCGTGCGCAACGCTTGTTCGAATGATGGGCAATCCAAGGGTCACGTTTACCGCGTCAAACATATCCAACAGTTTTAAAGCAATGTGACCTTGGTCATGGTACATGGCCACCACGGCATCGAATTCACCATCGACCGCCTTGGGCATCAGTGTATCAACTGGAAGCGGTCCAACTACATCGATATGCCTTTCTCTTGCCCTCAAGACTGCCGGTTCGATGATAGTTTGCTCTTCTGAACCAAATCGTCCGTTTTCGCCAGCGTGTGGATTGAGACCGGCGACTGCAATGCGAGGAGCGCCGGACAATCCCTTAGCCTTTCGAATGCGTACGAAGACATCATTTGCGAGTCGGATTTTTTGGTCAATGGCGTCAATCGTAAGGTGTTCAAAGACTTCCCTAAGTGCCATATGCAAGGTAACATGCACGACTCCGAACCCTGCCTTGCCGCCATGACGCGGTCGGCCAGGTGGCAAATACAACATCATTGCGTGTTCCTTGACTCCGCAAAGATATGCCAGAAGTTCCGTATGTCCAGGCCAATCATGACCGGCTTTAAATAGAGCAACTTTATGAAGCGGTGATGTGACAATTGCATTCACCTGACCTTGAATGGCCAGTTTGGTTGCGAGGACTAAGCAATCAAAGGCGAGTTGGCCACCTCGCATATCGACAATCGGCTCGGTCGCTTTGTCCGCGTCTGCATTCCCTGCGGACATGCACCAAAGTGTCGGTGTCGAACCTGGATTTTTGCATTCGGATTTGTTATGCCACTCGTCAATTGAATTGACTTCGAAAATGTCCAGTGAAATCGCCGAGGCATGGGCAGCCAGTTTGAGAATGGCAGGTCGTCCAAGAACCAAGGGTCTGCAGTGTGCGTCGAGGAGACCGCTAGCAATCGATTTTACGATTATTTCTGGGCCGACCCCGGTCGGGTCACCCATGGTGATAGCGATAGTCGGTTTCTCGATTCTAGGCATATGTTTACCGAACTTTGTTGGATAGTTTTGCCTTTTCGATAGCCTTCTGCAAAGCACTCGGTGGCACAGCCGCTCGCCAAACATCGGCGACTCTTCCAGCACTGTCGATCACCAGGGTAGTCGGATATGAGAACCCACCAGCGGTTAGGAGCTGACTAATCCGAGCCCGCGAGAATTCGGCTGGGTCACTGTAAACGGGCAGATCGCTCGCGTCCGTATCTTGCAAGAATTTCTTGGTATAGAATTGCAACGAGTCTTGCGTGTCATTGCTATGCTGATTGCAAGAAATACTTGCGAATAGAACTTCACCGTCTTTCCTGTACTCGCTTTGCGTTTTTGCAAAATCAGGGAGTTCCTTGGCGCTTTCAGGGGACCAGTAGCCCCAGAAATGAATAACGACTACTTTTCCCAGCATGTCGGCGTCAGTTATTGGAGTTTCGGTGTTGAGAAGCGGTTGAATGTCCAGATCCGTGATGGATTGGCCTAGAATTCGAGCTTTTTCCCTACCGATAAAGATAAGTG
This sequence comes from Pirellula sp., assembly GCA_043744075.1. Classification (GTDB taxonomy): domain Bacteria; phylum Planctomycetota; class Planctomycetia; order Pirellulales; family Pirellulaceae; genus JBKCUI01. The sequence continues at coordinate 40,994 of JAYTVL010000544.1, forward strand.
CGCACATTCCTGTTACCATGAACAGCCCAGCCAGAAATAGCGGGATAAAGGCTGGCGTTGACCGTTTCGTCAGCTCTTTTTCGAGCGATTCGGAATTTATTATTGGGTTCATGTTTGCTGTGAAATCTCGCCGTGGAATTGCCATTCAACTGCAAGTCGACGTCAAGTTACGCTTCTAAGCCTATCTCAATTGAAATGGCATGCCAAGACGAGCTGCAAGCTGACAAGGAATTGTAGTCTCGAAAGCAAATGCTTGCGATCTCAAAGCGTTCTTGGTTCGGCGTTGGATTCGGATTGGGCTAAATAGATTCTCTGCGGGTTGAACAATTGGCGTTGGCCTGCGAAAATGACTGTTGGTGCTGATGTTTGCCAATCGTCTAGCGTTCAAGACAAAATAATTCATGCGATGCCCCTATTGCTACAGTGATAACGACGGAGTCCGAGACTCCCGAATCGTGGAGGACGGCAAAGCAATACGCAGAAGACGTTTTTGCAACCATTGCCGGCGACGCTTTACAACGTACGAACGGGTGGAGGGGTTGTTACAAGTCCGGAAAAGAGACCAGACGCATCAGGACTTTAGTCGAGTCAAAATCGAAAGTGGATTGAGAGCTGCATGTTGGAAGAGAAAAATTGACGCAGAGGAGATTCAAAAGCTTGCAGGCGAAATTGAGTCACACATCTTAGATAACTTCGAAAAGGAAGTTTCCAGCGAAGAAATTGGCAAATTGTGTATGGAGTTTCTTAGGGAGGTTGACCAAGTTGCCTTTGTCCGATTCGCGAGCGTTTATCGGAGTTTTAGCGATGCCCAGGACTTCGTCGATGAGCTGGCTCCCATACTCAAGACCAAATCCAAGGTTAAAAAGAAAGTTTCCGCCAAAGAAACTGAGCTTTGATCCGCGATAGTCTGTGCATAAGCGACCACGGAAGACTCGGAATACACGGAAGGAAAAAAATCGCAGACGACAACTTAAAGAGAAAGGGATGGCCATGCCGCTTGTCTATGAAGAGGATACGGACAAGATTTTAGGGGCGTGTTTTGAAGTTTATAAGGAGAAAGGATTCCACATTTTTTGGTCACTTAATCCACCTGATTTTTCCGTGTCTTCCGCGTATTCCGTGGTTAAATAGCCTTTGCATAAGCGACCAAGGAAGACTCGGCTTGCAAGCAACTTCCCGCGATGTTAGCGAGCGGCGTCGATCATAAGTTGGGCAGCCGGATGGAGCTTTGCTTCGCTCGCTCCGACCTCCCCCAGTTCCGCTGGTGGAGGTGACCCGCTGCTAGCGATGAGAGGATAACGATTTCGGCCAGGCTGCAATGGGACTACCGTCCGGTCCTTTCGGGTTTTGAGGTTTAGAGCCTCGAAGGCTTGCAACATAAACCGAAACCAAAATTGCATCGTTAGGATGTGCAAGGCGTTTCGCCCATGCGGGCATGGCGCCCGCGCCGGCACCTTCGTTCACGATCCTAATAATGTCGGTTAAGTGTTTAACGTGTTTATAGCTATCGTCGCATAGATTTGGCCCGACATTTCCGCCTCCGTCAGCGCCATGACACGAAACACAATTGGACTTAAAGATCGAAGCGCCCACTGCCAACCATGGAGACTTTTGCATGTAGTCGGTCATCGTCGCTTCGTCGCCTGTGAGGTTCCCGATTTCTTCGTACTGTTTGCGAGTGTTAGCATCCATGGCTGTTTGAAATTGCTCGACTAGTGTCGTCCCTGGTGCCCCGGCGTGGAAACTAAGAACATAAAACGGGGCAAACGCAAGGGTGCAAAAGAAAAGCGACTTCCACCATTTGGGAATTGGATTGGTGTATTCCTGAATGCCATCATAGTCACTTGTTAACGCTGGAATCTTATTTTGCATGATCGCAGGATGTTGCTTAGTTTGATTTGGGTTCGACAGCAGGAGCACTAGGCAGGGGACGTGAAAGATCTGTGCCTAGCCGTTGGATGTACGCTATCAATGCGACAGCTGACGAATCTTTGATGAGATGCCCTCGATATGCGACCGGTCCACCCTGCCCAATGATTTCCGCAGCGATGGAATCGGATTGCTTGTGAGCTAGTTTTTCGAACTTGCCGTCGATCGTTTCTCCATCCTCGAGACTCAAGTCGTACGGCGTACCTAATTCGGATAAATGTAGAATGCGTTTGCCTATTTCGGCAAACTGGGTTTTCGCGACAAGCAGGTGTTTGAAGCTGGGCATTACAGACCCTGGCGTGACAATCGCAGCGTCTTCAAAATGCCTCCAATGCCAAAAACTGCTTTGTTTTCCACCTCCCTCACGCGCAAGATCGGGACCAATCCGGCGTGTACCCCATTGAACAGGACGATCAAAAACAAACTCTCCAGCCTGACTAATTGCACCGTACCGTTGCGATTCGTGAACCAGTGGGCGAATCAATTGCGAATGGCAGGTTTGACAGCCTTGTGTTACGTAAATGTCTCGTCCTACTAATTCCAGCGGCGTGTAAGGTCGAACGGAAGCAATGGGCGGCACAGATCGAAAAACGATCAATGGAAACAGCTGTAACGAACTCAAAATGCAGATGATCAAGATAATATATAACGACAAACGAATCGGCTGCCGTTCAAGTTTACGGTGCCAATCGAGCATTGCAAACTGATCAAGCCTGGATGCCAACTCCAAGACGGGCTTGCCAATCAATTCGCTTGCCCTAGTTGGCGATTCAAGATGTTCGATGTGCTGGGTTAATGCGGGCAAAACTCTGGCTTCGTTTAGAATAGGCTGGGCTCGATAAACCAAGAGCATGCTTACGCCAAGAGTTATGAAACCGCAAAGGTAGATGCAACCGCCGATGACGCGAACCGACCAGAAAAAAGAAACCGATTGCAGTGTTTCCATGAACGAATATTGCAGTCTTCCAAGGTCACTTAGCTGACTCCATTTTTTGGCCTGGATGAAGCCGGAACAATATTCCGGAAAGACTGTCAGAAGCAAGCCGACAAGGGCAATCCAAAAATGAAAGTTTGCGAACCGGGGTTTTCCCTGTGAAGTGTGAAACAACCGAGGCATCATCCAATAGATCATTCCAAAAGTCATGAAACCAATCCAGCCCATTGCAACAGCATGTGAATGCGCAAGCTCCCAATCCGTGAAATGGACCACAGCATCAATGCTCTTGATGGATAGAACAGAGCTTTCGAACGACGTGATTCCATAAATAAGGAGGCCAACAACCATAAATCTGAGAGCGGGATCGTGGATCACTTTTTGCGACGATCCAGACAATGTGCATAGCCCATTTACAACACCTGCCCAAGAAGGCATCCACAACATAATGCCGCAAAGCATACCAAGTGTACTTGCCCATTCCGGGATTGGCGTAAAGTGTAACTGTCGTGAACTAGCACAGCTAAAAAGCAACACCAATGACCAAAAGTGGACGATACTCAGTTTGTAACTGTAGAGCGGTCGGTCAGCCGCTTTGGAAAGGTAGTAGTACATTATGCCGAGAAAGGGCATTATCAACCCGAACGCGACCAAATTGTACTCATACCAACTTTGTCGCCATGCAGCCTGCATGCCAGCAAGAAGGGATTCACTATGGAGCCAATCGGTTGGGGCTACGCAGCAGTTAGCTACTTGATTCAGGCCAACGGCAATGATCGAGGCAAGATAAAACCATAAGCTCACGTACAAGTATCGTTCGCGACGTTTCAAGATTGTCATGAAGATATTTAAGCCATAGGAGAAAATCCAAACTAACGCGATTGCGACGGCTATCGGCCATGGCGCAGTTGCAATCAATCCGCCTTGCGTATGTCCCAGCAGCGACGCAACGGTGACTGAGACAAGAATCAATTGCCAAACTGCAAAGTGAACATAGGCAAGCGTATTGCTCCACAGTCGTACCTTGCAGAGTCGTTGTGTGCTGAAATAGACGGCAGAATAAACTGCATTGCCAACAAACGCGAATAGAGCAACGCTGTCTTGTAGTGGACTGAATCGAGCAAATGACGCAGAAGACTGAAGTTCTTCATTGAGGTTTCCAAACAGGGATGGAATCGTTAACAACAATCCTGAAATAATCCCAAATACAACTGCGAAAATGCTCCAAAAAACGGTTGCCGACATGAACAGGCGAACAATTGAGTCGTTGTACACAAAATGTTCGGATGGAATATTTTTCTCGGCAGAAACCGATGAATCTGTCGCGTTGGTGTATTCTGGCATTCGATGGGTTGAAAATCGGCACAATAGTGAGTCGAATTGACGCACTTTATTGTACCAAAGCTATAGGAAATGTGGTCCGGCATTTTTCCAGTCGGCTCAACCCTACGAAACCGAAGACGAACAGGTCCCAGATAGCATGATAACTAAACCAATTAATCTAGATTCAACCAAGGTATCTACATTGCCGCGTCCGGTTTGGATCTTGAGCTTGGTTTCGTTCTTTGCCGACGTTTCAAGCGAGATGGTCTATCCGCTACTTCCACTCTTTTTAATAAGCGTGCTGGGATCTTCGAAAACGCAATTGGGGGCAATGGAAGGTGGGGCGGTATTGATCGTCGCATTAATGTCCGCCGTAGCTGGATTTCGTAGTGACCGAAAGGGAAACAAAGGCGGGAGAGTCAAGTGGATTCGATGGGGTTATGGATTGCCGGTAATAGGTAAATCCATCATCGCACTTGCAACCATTTGGCCAATGGTACTGGGAGGGCGACTGCTCGATCGTTTTGGGAAAGGGCTGCGAGGTGCTCCTCGTGATGCTCTCATCGCTGACGCAGTGTCACCTGAGCAGCGTGGACGAGCGTTTGGGTTACATCGTGCATTTGATACAGCAGGCGCCATTGTCGGCGTGCTACTCTCGGCGTTTTTGCTGTGGTGGCTAACAGGGAGTCCGCAGACGACCGTAACAGGCGAAGTGCCGAGTGCAGCAAGGGAGACGCCAGCTTGGGTTTATCGAACGATATTTGGTGTGGGTGCTGTTCTAGGCTTTGCATCACTCATTCTGACCTTCGTTGTTCGCGAGTCCGAGCCAGCATCTTCGGAAAGCAAGACCGCAGCAGTTACGGTTGGAGTTGGTCAACGAATGGAGGCTGCCAATGTTTCCCCGATGGGGTGGTTCCCGTTACCGGTTTCGTATTGGTATGTGCTTGCGATTTTAGTTTTGTTTTCGCTTGCCAATAGCAGTGATACTTTCTTATTACTTCGAGCACGCGATCTCGGATATTCACCTTGGTCTATTGTGCTTATTTATGCGACTTACAACCTTACCTACTCTCTTTTTTCTTATCCGGCAGGTGCGTTCAGTGACAAAGTCGGTAGGTGGCAAATCATTGTCGTAGGCTGGACGATCTATGCGGTCGTGTACGTTGGCTTTGCATTGCTACCCGCATCACAAGCGTGGGGAATGTGGCCACTGATGGCGATCTACGGTGTTTACATGGCTCTGACAGAAGGAGTCGGGAAAGCATTGATTGCCGATCACGCACCGCGTGAGAAACGAGGCGCGGCGATGGGGCTCTTTTATGGGTTAACGGGTCTTACAACATTTATTGCCAGTCTAGCCGCAGGAATGGTTTGGGATCGTTTTGGCGCAACCTCTGCCTTGCTGATGGGTGCTGCTTTCGCGATTCTTGCTTTGATTGCGTTTTACCTGGTCGGAAAACGCAATTTGGCAACGTAAGGGGATAAAACACCGAGTGAAAAGTGGGCGTCGATCACAAGTCGGGCCGGGGAGATTATAGCAGCATTTGGTTGAGTTTGGCTTGCGGCCAGCCGGATGGGCGCGCACCGGTAGCCTGTCATCGATTGGAAGCTCGAATTTGAGTCGATGATTTTTAGTG
>JAYTVL010000545.1:0-12356 GCA_043744075.1 Pirellula sp.
GTCGATCACAACATGGGCCGCAAACCGTGGGCTAGCGCCCTTCGGCTAATCAGCCGCAACGCGCTAGCGTCCGGTTCAGCCCGACTTATGATCGAAGCCGAATGAATGTCTTGCGAGAGTTCCCTCGGACCTCTGCAATAAAATGAATTATCCTGCAAGTCTGGTTTCAATGTCATCCAGCGCTGACAAAAGCGATTCGCTCACTTTCACATCGGCTCCAAGATTCGACTTGGCTTGTTTTAAGTGAATAAGCAGAGGATCGGAGGTGATTTTCGAACGATAAGATCGAATCGCTTTTAACGCCTGTTCAATTGGCGTGATGTTTTCGGAGCTAGCCAATTGCGCATTGAGAATTGCAATATTCAGTTCATCGACAAAGTCATCCAAGTGCCTCGTTATGGCCGAGATTACTTCTTTTGAATCAGGATCGCTTGATTCCATCGGCCCAGCGAGATTTTCGATCTCGGCATACGAAGCGCGAATTGCTTCTTGCCATCGGCTTTGCAAAAACCTCTTGCGATCCGCTACCACGTTTTCCGGGATGACATCTGTCTCTTTGGCACCAGCCGCAATTGCTTGATCGACGGCTTGTGTTAATCGATCAATTACTTTGATTGCGGTTGCATAGACCCCGGCTTCCGCTTGTTCCATTGCATAGGTCATGACCGTGCGGAATTTGCTGGTGTCCCCAAGCATGTCCTTCAGGGCTTGCGCGTAACGCGGTTGTAGGGCTGCAAGCTTGCGCTCGTATTCCGCGCGAAGTGCATTCTCACCTTGCGGCTGAGATTCGCCGCTGCTTTGGGCCATTACTGACTTAAGAAGTTGTCCGACTGCCAAGATCCCCTTCTTTGCTTCCTGAAGATCACCGGAGTCCATCTGCTTCTTGATTTGTGCTACTGGCGTAAGCAATTCCACCTTCTTCTCGGGATAGTTCACTACCGCTTGTTTCAACTGGGGCACCAGCTTGTTTAACGCATCTTGAAGCTTCTGCTTGAGCGCATGGTTGTCGACTGTTGGTGTGGGCGATGCTGGCGCTGGCGAGTTGGGTGCGGCTGGCGGGATCGGTTGCGGGTTCGGTTGCGTGGTCGCAGTTGGCGCAGGAGTGTTTGGTGCATTGGGGGCGGGCGTATTTGCTGCTGCACCGTTTAGCAATTCTTGAAGTCGCGTTTCTAATGCACTGACGCGAGGTTCTGCCGTATTAAATTCGGCATCCTGCAGCAACACGCGAATTTCCGATGTCGTCTGCTTCAGTTCCCCTTCCGCATTCGGATTCATGTCCAAAACTTGCGTAATCTGTACATCCAGGGCAAGGAAACGTGCAACCAGCGGATTCTTCAAATCCTCATCATCGAACGGAATGTCTGGCAGAGTTGCAACGATTGCGATCGTTGGCTTGCATTTGAAGTCCGCTTTCTCCTCCAAGAAATCCTTGAGGATCTTGTCTTTGACTGGCTCGGCCGTGTACCCATCGGCCATCGATAGATTGAAGACCAGCTCCATCCCTTTGCCGGTGATGACGCCGAAGTAACCTTCCCCTTTGTAGCCAGATTTTTTGGCTTCGTTCAGCTCATTCTTTTTGATCGGCTTTTTCCGGACCGCCAGGTACTTGACCTTGTTCCCCTTGCAAACCAGCAAAAAGTTTCTAGCTTGCCCTTTCTTGGCCTGATCTAAGAATTTGTCGGTGCTCTCACCCAAAGGTGGCAAGGAATCGTCATCGTCATCGTCGCGCGCCATCAAGTCATCCTTTGCGATCAAACTGTTAAAATTTTGGTGAACTCTGTGCCCCAACCTACTAAACGGAAACCGGCAATCGAAAAAACACGACCGGAAAAAACGCGATTGAGATTGCGGCCCGGCCCGACGGATTAGCGAGGGATAGTTCCGCAGGTCGCTCACTTCAGGTTGGTTAAGCATTTTTTGTTAGACGATCGATGCCAGTACTAAGGTTCACGATAAGCCAGGGCTTATCGTTTCAGCCCATCATACCTCAGTTGCCATGTTCTTACGCACCTCGATGTTCATCTTCTTGCCTAGCTCGGCATAGCAGCGATGAAGCGAGGCCAAGCTGTTGATGCCCCAGTCGCTCATGATCTTGCATGCCAGCGCGCGTCGCTGCTCGACTTCCTCTTCCGGCGTGAATGGCTCGCCGCCTTCCTCCGGTACCATTTTGATCTGTCCCTTGCGGGCCTTGATGAGCTGATCTTGAACGACTTTCATGCGTCCGACTTGGGTCTCGAGCTCCTTGGTGAGCGCCTGGTCCTTGACTAGGCCCCGGTCACTGATGAGCGAGGCGGCATCGAGCAATCGGTCGAGATACTTGGACGACTGGATGATCGCCACCCCGGGATCAGCGTCTCCGTAGTGCGAGAGATCCTTGAGGAAGTCGCCCAGTTGTTCATTGAACGAATCGAGACACTCGTCCTGTGTCAGCTCGGCGCGGCGTTTTTCCCGCTCCTTGGCAATGGCGACCTGGATCTTGTCCTCCAGCTCCTTGATCGACTTGTCCAGCTCGGAGACCTCATCGGAGAGAAGGCCGAACTGCTGGGTCAGTCCATCTCGTTCGGCCTGCAGCGCGTTTTGATCCGCACCGGGCTGTTCCGTCGCGGTCATGTTGATCTCGAGTTTCTCCTTAATGCCCTGCAGCGTCTTTTCGATCTCCTTTTTCTTCTCGCTCTGGCTGTTCTTCTGGTCGTTATCGATCTTTGCCGCACCACCCCTTACATCACCATCCACCGCCTGGCCGGCATGGACGACATGCTTGAGCGGGCCGGCCGATTGATAGGCCTCATTGGCGAAGAACATACTAAGCGACAAGGCCCGCCCAAGATCTTCGTATAGCTCGGGCGACAACTTGGCCAAGGCACTTGCGGCGTCGTCCAGGCGATTTTCCTCGATCGCCTTGGGCACGTCGCGCAGCCTGCTGTCATTGAGGGCCTCGATCGCCTTCGCAAGCTCGCTCTTCAGTTCGTCGACCGAGTTGGTCAGCTTCACCCTTTCTTCGACGGAGGCGGTCTGCGGCAACTCTGCAATTGCCTTGGCAGCCTTCTGCATCGCCTCTGCGATTTTCATGCACGCTTGCAGGCCGGTGATCTTGCCCTCGACCGCCCTCGCATCTTTGGTAGCCTCGGCATAGAGAATATTCGTCGACTGCGTGTTGGAGTCCTTGCATGCGTGCTCCAGATCATGAGCCAGGTGCTCGAGTTCATCGGTTCCCCCTATGAAATCGCTGCCGGAACCGGAGCGGATATTCTTTTCTCGTTTAAGGAGCTCTTTCAGTTCTTTCACCTCGGTTTCGTTGCCGTCGACTGGTTCGAGCTTCTTGAGGGTTTTTTCGACGTCCTTAACCAGCACCGCGACCGTCTTTTGCAGTGAGATACGATAGTTGTCGTCGGCCTGCTGGAAGCGGCTGGCGACCTCGTACTGCTTGTCCTCCGGAATGCCCTGCAGTACCGAGACCATGTAGTCGTTGAACTCGGCGCCGCTCATGTAGCGGCGCTGCTTCATCAACGCGCCGATGTCGTTGCTTTTCTTGATGTTTTCGCGTGCGTTCTTCTCCTCCGGGCCCTCGTCTTCTCGGGGTTCGAGCTTGAGGGGTGGGGCCGAGGCGTAGAGATTGGTGTCGAAGATCGTGCCGGTCTCGCATTGGTAGATGCTGCGGAAGTGCTCGTTGAACTCCTCGACCATCTCGTAGTCGTACTTGCGGATGGTGCCGTCCTCGTGAAAGCTATGTTTGTTGATGCTTATGTCATAGTCCGAGGTCGGGTCATTGCTGCCAACCGAGACCCAGCCTTCGTCGGCAGCCTTCTTCAACCCATACTTGACGCGCAGGTTGGCGTCCAACCAGGCGTCCACGACCTTCTGTCGGAAGTTCGCAAGCTTCTGCATTTCCGACTTGTACTGGGCATAACGCTTCTTCGCCTCGGACCAGTCCTTGCACTCGATGAGGATCCGCTCCGCGTCCTTCTCGTCTTTAATGACCAGGTTTTCCGGAACAACGGTGTTCGACGTACCGTCGTCCTTTGCAGGTTTGCCCTTGAGCGTCGGCAACAGCGAATTCATCGCCTCCTCCAATGATTTCTGCGTTATAGCCATTTCATCGAGCGGGTCCTGCAGAGTATCGATACCGGGCAGCTTCGCGCCCTCCACGATCTGCGTTACCCAGTCATGGATCTGTTCATCGATCTCGACCAGTGCCTTGTTCGCCGAGCGGTAAAGTTCCTTTTTCGACGGCTCGTCGGGCGATTGCTTCAAAGCATCCACAATTCGCTCGGCTTCCCCGACGGTTGCGGCCCTCTGCTTCTCGAGAGTCTCTGCGGCGCGTTGCATGGCACTCAGGACGAAGAGCTGCTGCAGCTCCATGACCCCTACGAGCTGCTCGTTCAGCTTTTTTTTGTCGGTATCCGCCACTTTTTCGATGCTCTTTTTGAACTCGCTGATCTCGGAGCTGGTGTAACTGACTAGGTCCAGGATGTCGGTGGGCCTGTACTTCGAGCCGTCCATTTCCTTAGACAATCGGTACTCGCAAGCCGACATCTGCTTTTTCAACTTGTCCAGCAGGGCGAGATCCCTCTTGCTGCCAGAATCGTCCTTGCCACCTCCTCCAACGCCGGAGAGCCAAGGCAATTGCTCCGGCTTGAAAAGGGCCTCCATCGCGTCCGTGAAACTGACACCCTTGCCCATCTGCCGGATGATGAAAGATGCCCCCGCCTCGTCGACTTCCGGCCCGCCCGTGATCGCCCGCATGCCGTTGATCATTTCGTAGGCTGTGTGCATGACAAAGTCTGCGCCGCCCTTGGAAAGGTCCGAGCCACCGGCAGTAAGGGACAATGCGTCATAGGCCCGGGCATCGATCAACCCCTTGTCTTTGACCTGCACCGAATCGCCCTTGCCCTTGATGGGTTTGCCGCCGATCAGACTTTCAGACAGTTCTTGGGCCAGCAGCGAGGAGTGCATCGAGCCTGAGATATCGTTTTTGATCAGGGCGTCCTCGTCCGAGATCCTGTATCGCGGGTCGTCTGGCATCTCTCCTGTGCGAGTACGGCCTTTGCGAGTTCCCTTGCCCGAATTAGTATCGGCGACACCGCCGGCGATCGCCTTGTAGCCCTCCACTCGCTGTAGAAGTTTGTCCTTGTCCCCGTCCTCCAGACCGAATGCGTCCTTGAAAGTCGGCCACATGGCGTCGAACTGGTCGGCCGCTAGCTTTTTACTCTGGTCACCGTTCTTGAATTCGAGCACCTCGGTAACGCCATCGGTGAAGCAACCAATCAACTGCATGATTTTGTTGGCATCGCCTTCCAGCCCCTTGCCCTCCTTCAGTCGCATGGACGCGTCGTTGATGTCTTTAATCACCTTTTCGACATCTTCTGGCTTCAGTGCGCCGGGATCGACGTCATGCTGTCCCTGACCGACGACCTTGCCCGCGATGCGAGTTAGAAGCCCGCCCTTGGCAAGCAATTCGGGATGAGCCTTGATCACCCCTGATAGTTTATCTGCCATGTCGCAATTGTTCTCGACACCTTTCTTCGACTCGCCATCGCGATTGTTGACGTTGTCGGTCATGCCCTTGCGCATTCCAACTGTCGACTCGCGTTCCCACTTTATGTGCGTCTCGTAGGTTCCGATAAACTTGTGGTCATGCCCCTCAGTGAAGACACCCGTATCTTGCAATGGAGCTTGCGTCAGTTTTCCTGTTTTCTTGTCGAGCGAGAACTTCGCGGTTTGTTTCTTCAAATTGATCATCTTGGTCGCGCCGCCGACCATCTGGCCGCCGCCGTCGCGCTCGATCAGTCGTTCCCACTCCTCTGGATGGTGAAATTCATTCTTCTGGGTCTTTGCGTTCCAGCCTTCTACCAGTTCGCCATCGGTCTTGCCCGTGCGATAGCCGAAGTTCCCGGGCACGAGGGCCAGCTTCTTCTTCAATTGGTTAACAAGCACGAGTGCCTTGTTGGTGTCGTCGGAATCGCGGGTCTCCTTCTCAGACTTAACCGCGATTCGAATGGCTTCGTCGGCCTGTTTAGCCAATTCCTGCAGTTCTTTGGCCAGTCCATCCTCGCCAGCAGGAAGTTTCTTCTTCAGCTCCACCATCTGCGACTCCAGCCATGCGACCAAGTCTGAGCCCTCAGGCTTTTTAAAGAGTGCCAACCGCTTCTTAAGTTTGCTCACGAGCACATTCGCTTCAATGGTGTCGTTGACATCCTTCCTTTGCTTTTCAGACTCCATTGCTACTCGAATGGCATAATTGGCCTGTTGGGCCATTTCCTGCAGTTCTTTGGCCTGGCTATCCGTTCCCATGGGGAGTTCCTTCGCTAAGGCCACCATCTCCGACTTCAGCTTCTTTATCAGGTCTGAGAGCCCAGGCTGCCCGTTAATAATGCGTAGTTTCACCGTTTCATAGCTGGTAATTTGTGCCATAGCGTTCCTGTCGATCTCTAAATGTTATCTAAGTGTTCGAGGATTTTGTAAGGTCAAGCTTGCAGTGCGGGCTTGATTTCGTTCAGCAAATCAAGCAGTGGTTGTTTTAAGGGGAAGCCCAAAATGTCAATTGCTGCTACCACATCGTTTTGATCTAGGTAGCGTTCCATCTCTGCCGCCTCGCGTTGGGTTTCCATTTTAGCGTTCAATTGTCGCCGTACTGATTGCAGTTCCAGTTCGGCCTTGCTAGCGTCTGGATCCTTGGTTGCCAGAATTTCTTTTAACTCCGCCTGAAGTTTGGCCAGGGCATCCCCCCTCGCAGCGCTCCATCGATCTAAGGCAGTTGTGGGCGCCGTAGATGGGGCGACCTTAATCTGCTCCGAATTCAAAATGACTTCGATATCTGCCAGCATGGCTTCGGCTTGTTCGTCATTGGTACCGATCATGCCTTTGCAATCGCGAACCAATGTCAGCAAGCGATTCTTAGGTGCGAGTGCGGCCTTTTTGGCTTCAAGATCCTCGCCAGCCTTATTCCCCGCAGCATCGGCAGCGACTGCAAACTCTTTGATTCGAGGCGTCAACTCATTGAGTCGAGCAATCAAACTAGGTTTCTTTTCTGGAATCGTCGTGGTTGTCGCTACGTCAACCTGACCTCCGTTCAGGAGGTTCTCTATATCTGCCAGCATGACTTCGGCTTGTTCGTCATTGGTACCGATGATGCCTTTGCAATCGCGAACCAACGTTAGCAAGCGGTTCTTCGGCGCCAACGCAACCTTCTTAGCTTCGAGATCTGCACCAGCCTTGTTCCCCGCAACATCCGCGGTGGCTGCGAACTCCTTGATGCGAGGGATCAACGCATTGAGTCGAGCCAACAGGTCCGGTTTCTCTTTCGGCGTAGGCATCGATGAATTCCCCTGATTGAGGATGCCTTCGATATCCACAAGCATGGCATCGGCTTGCTCGTCATTGGTACCGATCATGCCTTTGCAATCGCGAACCAACGTTAGCAAGCGGTTCTTCGGCGCCAACGCAACCTTCTTAGCTTCGAGATCTGCCCCAGCCTTATTCCCCGCAATGTCGGCAGCGACAGCGAACTCCTTAATGAGAGGGATTAACGCATTGAGTCGAGCCAACAGGTTCGGTTTCTCCATCGGGCTAGGCGTCGATGGCTGGGTATCCGCGCCCGTTACTGTATCAGGAGTATCCGATGCCGCGTCCTCAGGATCCGGCAGATCCTTGAGCTCCGCACCCGTTTCGGCTGAGACCAGCTTGATAGTGTCAAACGGCAGGGGTTTGAATGCCTTCAGGAATTTGTTCCCCTGCTTGACCATACCCGGCAACTGCTTGTGGTCGAGCCTCAACACCAGGGTCGAGCCGACTTGGGGATCAGCACTAGCCATTCCCCAGGTGAGCTTCTTCATCTCTAGTCCCTCGACTTGATCCAGGATCTGCATGCCCAGTTTCTTACCATCCTTGGACTTGTGAAACAGGAAGCGATGCTCTTCGGGGTTAGAGGGCTTTGACAGAGCCAAGGCAAAAACATAAGCCTTACTCTGAATTTTTTTCATCTTCTGCTTGAGGTACTTTTTGTAGGCATCTTCATCCAGGAGCATGCCTTTGTCGTCGTCTTCTTCGTCCTCTGACTGGTCCACCTCAACGAGATCTTCCAGTCTCTTTCTTTCTAACTTGACGCAACCACCAAATTTCTGCAGGACCTCTGCGGTGTTACTGAAATCCTCGGCGTCATAGTCTTTGGGTTCCTTTCTGGGCTTCTCCCCAGCAACTTTTTCCGATACTGCCACATGTTTCTCGACCTGATCAAGCAGATCGTTTGCCAACTCCAATGCTTCCTGACTTTTTTCTTGTTCCAGGCGGTTAAGTCCCTTCACATAAGCCGAAAGGGCCATTTCCAAACGGCCATCACTCCAAGCCTTGGGCTTGTTGCCGTTCCACCAACTTGGGGTTAACTCCGGTTTGGAATTCTTCTTCATACAATTTCCTTTGCTAGGTGTATTGACGTGTATCCATCGGCTGTGTTCCCCTTGCAAACCAGCAGGAAGTTACGAGTTCGCCCTTTTTTGGACTGATCCAAGAACCTGTCCGTTCTCTCGCCCAAGGGCGACAAGCCATCGTCTTCGTCCTCTTCGCGTGCCATTGAGTCAACCTTTGCGATCGCGCTACTAAAAACTTTGGTGTATGTTGACTAAGAACAAAACTTCAAATTCATTGTGACCAATTTAAAAACAACTTGCAATCCGGCGCTGCTTCTTGCGAGCAATCACCGCTTCCAAATTCTAATGCGAATCATGGGCCGGACTTGAGTGCGACTCATGCGGATGCAGAAACCTTTCGCTAATGCTGTTCTTTACGCCAGACCCTTACTTTGGGCCTTATCTAAACAAGACGCTTTCGGCGGCAAGAGCTTTGTTCGGAGCGTGCTGCTCAGTTCAAAGGAAGGTTGAGCATCGAAGCGGTATTTCCAAAGCTTAATATGACACCCATTGCCTGACTGGGGCTCTCCGTCATTGCCACAGTGAGCATGGACGACAACACCATCATACGTCTCTATTAAAACATCGACTTCGACTGAGAAGCGATCTGGCTTATCCCAATTGGAACGGTAGGCGTCCGTAATCGAACCTTGTGTTACTTTGCTTTCTGTGACAAGCGTTTCGAGTTTGGTAACGGGGTCCTCCGACTCAGGTTTTTCCATAAGCACCAAAAACTTGTATGCATCCGAGGCCAGATAGAGCTTCCTCTGCTCTTCACTTTGAGCTTTTTCCTTGTTGTCAGCGATCTTATCTTCGATCTTTCGAATCTCAATCAAGAAAACATTCGTCCGACTCGTAAGATCGCCTTTTCTAAGGTCGTCCTTACTTTTTTCAAAATCTGGAAACCCCACTAGAATCTTTTGGGAATTTGGTTCGATTTTCTTGTCTTTGATCGCGATTTCGTATCTCAATTGAGTTGTTTCGATGTCGTCGTAGCGACTTGCTATCTTTCCTACGTCGCTGCTCATGATGTTGACGATTTCGATAGATTCTTTACCGATGCCCGGATTGTCGACGGTACTTTTGAGCTTCTCGAAATGATTCTTGATCTCGATATTCTTTGCAACTTCGAGAATTCGAGTTGTTTCGAAAGCCTTCAGCGCAAGGATTAGTTTTTCAGTGTCTTGGACAAGCGTCTCCAGCTCATCAGCCAACTTTTGGTCATTCTCAAAATTGATACCTTTAATCAATGCGGTTCGACTTTTAGCCTGTTTTCCCAACGCTTCCTGCATGGCCTTCACGACGACACTCGCCGGACCTCCTTTGAGTTGCGAATCAATGTTTTTAAATGTGGGACCAACAAGTTCGTTTATTTTCTTTCTTTGTTCGGCCGACTTTTCTAATCTTACCTTTGCCAGTTCGGAAGCAATGGGACCTGCTTTCTCAAGCGAGCTGATCGATTCGCGTACGGACTTCTCCGCCTCGGCGAATTCCTGAGTGGACCCCGTAATTTTAAGACCAGTGACCGACTGCATTGCACCATCGTACAACTTCTCAGAGAGAGCATATTCGACCTGCTCTTCCGTGTTAGGCAACGGCTTAGGATCCGGGGCTTTCACCTCCTTCCGCAGCTTCTCCAGCTCGACGGCGATTTGATCACGTCTTTCGCGCTCCTTTTTAGCCGCTTCCTTGATTGAGTCAGTGCTTTCTTGCGCAAGACCGTAGTTGTTTTCAATTTCAGAAAGACTTTCCTCGAAGTCCGACAATTTGCCAAAATCCTTTTTTTGCTGAGACAATTTTTCATGGCTGTTTTGCCAAGTGGAGATTATGGAATTGTGCGATTGTAATTTGTCTGGTTCAACTAAAGAGAGATCACTCAGTGCAACAATGGGTGCTTTGGCTGACAGCTTCGCAAAAAGCAATAGACGATCTTTTGTCATTTCGGTGGTCGCTAGTTCGTTAACCTTCGCGGTTTTCTCACGCACGTCTTGGATAGCCAAATCGCATCTATTGACTATATCATTGAAAACGTTGGGTGGGTCTTTGCTAATATTCGATTCGAGCGTATTGAGGGCACTGACGCACAAAGGCAGCGCAGATTTTAGCGGCTTGACGGTTTTCGCATTTGAAACTTTGAGAAGCTCTTTGGCCTTTGGCAAGATCTCTTTGTCGGCAAGGGCAAATGCCTCCTGGAGCTTTGTGACAGCCTGTCGACGTCTCTCGAGCTCGGCCGCTACTGCTTCATGCTGCTTTGCAATGCCGTTGTCGCGTTCGTCCAATGCCAAAAGCGCGTTGTCGGTTGCCTTCTCGAACGCATCATCTGGCTCGCCCCGCGCGGCGGACAGCTGCTGAAACGCTTTTTCGGCCTCGTTTGTTAGCGATTCGACATTAGGTATCGTTATTGGGGCGACAATCTCCAGCTTTTCACGACTCGGACCCTCCGGCAGCTTTTCGTTGCGTTGAGACACACCCTCTACGATGCTCCATTGCAGAGCCACACGATTTTCCTCGGCGGCTTCCTGCAACGCGATTTCCGCGCGCTGAAGCCCCATCACCAATGCGGCCTCGATCTCATCCGGCCTCGCCATTCCGAGTTGTCCGGGAGTCGGCTTATCCTCGCTGGCGAAAAGATCCGAGTACTCCGGAATCGACAAAGATGTATTGAGTAGATTCGCGATGGTCTTGAGAAATTCTTCGATCTCTTC
The DNA here is from genome assembly GCA_043744075.1 of Pirellula sp. Classification (GTDB taxonomy): domain Bacteria; phylum Planctomycetota; class Planctomycetia; order Pirellulales; family Pirellulaceae; genus JBKCUI01. Next base: position 11,108 of record JAYTVL010000545.1, read on the forward strand.
TGGTGACGGATCTGGCATGCTTTAACTTTCGTGGGTTAGAAATTGACAGCATCTAGCAAAGGTCTGCCTATATCGGAAGAGCGGCCACGACCTGTGTGAGCGCCGCTCCTAATGTGGTGCGAAGCGAAAGGGGCTGAATGGAATTTCGATCGACCGTCGCAAAGACCGGATCGAAGTTGACGGACATTAAATAGGCACGAGCGAGTTCGCCGGCCCTCGCATGTTCCCGTGCACGGAGTCCAAGCCCCTCGGCGCTCATCGCCGCGTTAATGGCATCTGCAAGTTCCTCGTCTAGCCGGTCCATCACGCGATCGAGGACTTCGGCGGACCTTGCCAGTAATGGAGACTTGTTGGCGATGGTGGACTTGAGTCCTGCGAGCTGAGTGCGGGCCGCCTTCTTTGCCGAGTCCCAGGCCAACAGTGCCTTTCGATACTTGACCAATTGACCATCCCCCCCAACAACTTTATGGAATGGTTCGTCTGCTTTGCGCTGCACCGGCTTGATGTCCGGATCGCCGGGATTCGCGAGCAGTTTCTCCAGTCGATCGAGGGTTGTCGTGGCACGGTCGAACGCTCCGCTGTCAATAAGCTCGTTGGCCATCGACATAGTCGCACTGATACGTGTGCGGTCGGCAGGGTTGCTGGCCAGTGTGCGTAAGTAAAGCGGCTCGATGCTGGATATTCGCTGGCGCAACGCCGATTCTGACGCAGCCGGGTATGCCTCTTTTTCGATTGGTTCAGCCCCTGCTCTTTGTCCGGTTTCTGGCTGCGCGTTCGGTTGTGTCCGAGGTTTGTCAGAACCAACCGCAATGGCTTGGACGATGGCCAGGCTAAGTCGATCGATCGCCTTGATTGCGTTTCCATAAACCCCGGCTTCCGCTTGTTCCATGGCATAGGTCATGACTGTGCGGAACTTGCTGGTGTCCCCAAGCATGTCCGTTAGGGCTTGCGTGTAACTCGGTTGAAGCGCTGCGAGCTTGCGTTCGTATTCAGCTCGAAGTGCATTCTCATCTTGCGGTTGAGATCCGTTGCCGCTTTGAGCCATTACTGACTTAAGAAGCTGGCCGACTGCCAAGATGCCTTTCTTTGCCTCCTGAAGATCACCGGAGTCCATCTGCTTCTTGATTTGCGCTACTGGCGTAAGCAATTCCACTTTCTTCTCGGGATAGGTCACTACCGCTTGCTTCAACTGGGGCACAAGTTTATTTAATGCCTCCTGAAGCTTCAGCTTGAGCGCATCATTATCCAC
>JAYTVL010000546.1:0-3545 GCA_043744075.1 Pirellula sp.
GCTCCCTGTGTTGAATATCGGAATCTCAGCAACTTGGCACATTCGTCAATTATCTCCAAGACCAGTTTCAGGTAGATTTAAGACTGCCGCTCGCCTAACGGGTATTAAGTTTAGGAACAACACCGGGGAGCACTGGGATAAAATTCTTGTGCGACACAATGAAAACGGACGTGAGGGTGATATCATTGAACTGCCAGTGTCGGAAGATTTTGGCGAAAAAGAATCGGAGACGCAAAAATTGACGATTGATACCAATCGTCTAAAGCAGCTTCTAATAGAAAGAAAGGCAGGTTCTGTGAAGGGTCGGCTTGACGTGTTTGTACAGAAAGCCAATTCGAAATCACTTGGCGTGTGGCACCTCGTTTGTACGAAACAAATCGAAATTAGTTTGGCGCCGCGCATTAGAGTTTTCCCAAGCGTCGTGTATTGGGACTCCAAAACGGAGGACGTTACGTTGAGAATAATGTTGTCGCGAAAACGAGATGACTTTGGGAATGTGACCGTCAATCTTTACCAGAAAGCTTCGGGGCGCTCAATTCCGGTGCATACAAGCGTGCAGCAGAAGTTTTGTCTCAACGTTTCAATTTCGGCAAATGAGCTGCGAGCAAGTGATGGGGAATTTGAATTCGTGTTGCTGTCGGATACTGGGATAGATGAACGTTTTTAGTTGCCGTTTCATTATGCGGACATGTGAACCCTTATACACTTGGAGGTGCATCGTGACAGTATTACGATACTTTTTTATAGGTGTTTCGTTCATTTTTTTAAGCGGGCTCAATGTCGCTGAAGCACAATGGAATTTTTCCGAACTTGTTAACAGGCTTTCGCAGGAGAAATCCAAAGTAGTGTCATACAGGCTCATCATCACTCAAACTCCAGAGGAAGGAAGTGCTGCGCGGTTCGCCAAGTGTACGTGGATTGAAGAATTTTCAGCCGTTGGAGACCACAACGTTGTTGCCATCGTTCAGCAAGACGCGAAAGGCAATGCCGCTTTTTGGGGGGTTGGTGGACGTTCGGATGATGTTTGGATAAATGGCAGTTCCGACAAAGGTACCATCGGTGCGGTGCCATTTGATCGTGTCTCATCGGTGAAAATCCCGTCGAAATTGGATTGGCGGATATTAGGCCTTGGTTTTTGTGGTGATATTGGTGATAGCTTCGAAACCGTAGGGAAGAACATCGCAAGCTGGGACAAGACTTTTTCTGGAGCGACGTTCACAAATACGAAAACTGGGGTCAAGATGGTTTTTTTTGACATAAGTTTGGAAGCGGAAATCGCAGATGGTTTGCGAATTACTAGTTTTACGAGGGGCGACACGACTTCGAGCAAAAAAGACTCCAATTTATCAGATTGGAGAGTCGAGTACAAAAAGCAGTTTGGGCAAGTGCTTCCCTCGTCGGCGTCACTTCACTGCGGAGATTCAGTGGTCAACTACGAATTGGTTTGGGAATCTGTCAATAAACCACTCGAGTTGGGTATAGCCACCGCTGAACGCTTCCAGCAAGCGATGAAAAAATTGAACGTGAAAAGCCCCACTAGATAGATTGTTTGGCGTCGATCATCACTTGGGCAGTGATCCAGGGTTACTCTGCTGATGTGGTCAATTGCCAGCAAATGCACGGTGCCGACTTATGATCGACGCCGATTGTTTGCCAAACCTGTGTTGTTGTATGAGTTGTAGTTCTAGTAAAACGGGTGCAGTTCCAATTGTAAAACTAATGTTGTCTTACTGTCTTAAGGAGATTTTTGTTATGAGTCATTTGCTACTTCTATTTGCTTTGTTGCCAATCTTTGACGACAACCTTCCCCCGCCCCCCGAAGTTGCCTTTCTTTGCCTTCGACCTGACGATTCAACAGACTGGTACTGCACTCCTGAACCTCCAAACTGCGGTACCAAGTTTTGCGGCAGACCCGAGCCTACTTGGGTTATTAATCCATTTAATCGATGTGAGGAAATACCGCATTATGATTGGTCAGAAAGGTGTTTTGGTGAAGATACAAAGGAAGCCACTCAATACCTTACGAGAAGTAAGATATACTGCAACCCCACGTTTGCGACGTCAGGAACGGGATTTTCAGATTTGATAACAGTCCCAGTTGTGTGCTGGAAATGGAGATCTTGTGCGAATAGCTGTACCCAGTGCTCTTTGCCGGACGAGCCGATTCAGACTAGAAATTCTCAAGTGGCTGGCTGCGAATCCTTCGTTCCGCGAGCTTATCCTCGGTTCAAGGCTAAGTGTGATGCAGGAGCGGGCAACGGTGATGCACTCCTTGGCGTTTACTCAGAAGACGAAGAAACGTGCATTGGTCCGATAGTTACTTGTATGCAAGCCCCGCCTCCAGTCCCCTGAGATAGGACGGAAGAGGCCAAGGGACACTGCTTGGAAGAGGGCGTGGCATGAACCTTGGGGCCATCTGAACCTTGAGCTCATCCACGTATTTTCTCAAACAGAATTTTAACAACTCTAGCTCGCCACGAAAATACCTAGGAATTGCGGTAATCTTCGCATGTTCAAGAGGGTGCAATTCCATATTGCGTGTGTTGCAACCAGTGTTTTTGTTGGTCATGCTGAACTCGTGAGTTGGACGTCGGAATGCGACCGCATGTCTTGAGGCGTCCAGGTTGTCTCTTTGAGGCCATTTCTGCTCAATGCCATTCGCTTGCTTGCGAGACGTTCGTCGGGAACCATGGAACCAGAGGAGGGGCCCATGGGGGGGACCATGGGGACACCCACAAATCTTGACTTGCTGGCGGGCTTTGGTAAACTTTTGGCCCGATTCTACAGGGAGGTGATTTATGGCTCGGTTGGCTAATGTCGAAGTGTTTGCGTCCGATGAGGTTGCTATCGTTCATGTCCTAAATCGGACCGTTCGGCGTTGCTTCTTGCTCGGAAATGACCCTTTTTCTGGCAAAAATTTCGACCATCGAAAGCAATCGATGGAATCCGAATTGCAGCATCTCGCCAAGCAATTAGGGATCGACCTTCTGTGCTATTCCATTTTGTCGAATCACTTTCATCTGGTTCTTCGGTCCAGGCCAGATGTGGTGGCGGCTTGTGATGATTCCGAAGTAGCGCGGCGGTGGCTGATGCTTTGCCCCAAGCGACGAGATGAACAAAAGATGCCTCAGGAGCCTAATGAATTCGAACTGAACATGATCCGCAACGAACCGGTCCGTTTGAAGGAGATTCGTTCTAGGCTTAGCGACATCTCGTGGTGGATGCGGTTGCTGTCCCAAAAGATTGGAAAGCGGGCCAATGAGGATGACAAAGAAGTCGGGAAATTTTGGCAGGCGCGTATCGAGCTGTGAGACTGCTCGATGAAACAGCGGTCTTAGCCTGTGCCGCTTATGTAGATTTGAATCCGATTCGAGCAGCCATGGCTGAGACGATCGAGAGCAGCGAGTATACATCGGCGCAGCAACGGGCCATCGCATTGCAAACAGAAGCGAACGCACAAACCACCTCGGATGGCGATGCCGGTTTGGTCTCCAAGCCGATTATGCAATCGCTCAGTCCGCTTACCATTGACGAACTCAAGGATG
>JAYTVL010000547.1:0-12323 GCA_043744075.1 Pirellula sp.
TTGCCCGCCTCCGGCGGGCAAAGCCGAGGGGAACGGGAGTTCGGACGCCCTATTAGTACGCCAAAACGCATCCGTCGGGGGCGAGCCCCGAACGGATATGGTCTGCCGAGAATCTGAACCTCAAGTTACTCTGGCAGCGTCCGCCGTTGAAACGGAGCAGAGCTGATCACTCCGTCCAATAATACGCTAAATTTTCCACCATCATTCTCTAGCTTCTCGACTATGGTCGCTACCGCAACTTCGTCGTAGTACTCCAGACCTCGCCCCAATGCATATACGAACAGTTTTTCAGTTACACACCGGTAAAAATCTTTTCGACGATCTGACTTCAAGACTCTTTTTAACTCCCGAATGTCTGCAAACTTCTCGCCCGTGATCAGCTCGCCACCACTCTCGATGCTTTGATCGCCGTCCTTGTCTCGCCAGCTTCCAATTGCATTGAAGTTCTCAAGAGCGAAACCAAGTGGATCCATTCTTGAATGGCAAGAGGAGCAGAGTGAAGCTTCCCTGTGCACTGTCAAAAGTTCTTTTAGCGATGGTTCTCGGTCACCGAATCGATCGGCTGCGTCCTCGAGCGCAGGAACATTTGGGGGTGCAGGAGGAGCAGGAGTCCCAAGAATGTTGTCCAGAATAAACAGTCCTCGTTTGACAGGTGAAGTTCGCGTTGGATTAGAAGTTACGGTCAGCATTGTCCCTTGTGTTAATACTCCGCCGCGAGGGCTTCCGGCAGGCAAACTGACTCGCTGCATCTCTTTGCCGTGAATCCCCTCTATTCCGTATACATCCGCTAGTTTTTCATTGACGAAGACATAATCTGCATCGATTAACTCTAACAAGCTCCTGTCTTCCTGGACAATAAACTCAAACGACATTTCAGTCTCTTTTCGCATCGCGGTACGAACACTGGCATCGAATCGGTCTCGCAAAGCTCCAAGTTCACGGTATCGCTCAATTGCCTTTGCGATTTCAGGCGGATCTGTTGATTCCGTTTGTCTTCGTCTACCTCGTCCGCCAAAACTTGCTCGGAGCTTTTCATATTCTTTTTGCAAACCGAGAGCGGCAATGGGGTCGATTGAAACATTCTCGACATCGCGCGCACGAAGCCATTGCCCCGAAAAGCTCTCCACAAACGCTGCAGAGCGATCATCTTGAACCATGCGTTGCACTTGCGAACGCAGGTTTTTTCGAAGTGCACCTTTTTTGGCCAGTGCAAATAATTCCTCGTCTGGCATTGTTGACCACAATAGATACGAAAGCCGCGAGGCAAGTGCATACTCGTCTACGTTTGGATATTGGCTCATCTTTTCCAGCGATTCGACACCCTCCACTCGAAACAAGAATTGCGGCGATGACAAAACGGCCATGATCGCCTTCTCTATGCCAGACTCAAAAGTATTCCCAGGATTCTGGTAGATCGACTCTGCAATCGTCACGAGGCGTTCAAGCGTTTCTCGGCTAGCTGGACGGCGATACGCTCTGGTTGCAAACCGCTCAAGGATTTCCGATGCGTATTGCCTTCGATCGTCTATGTCTATCGGGGGCGAGTCACGATGAAAGAATTGCTTGTACCTTAGGGGATGTTCCCAACTAGAGTTGTCCAATGGCCCATGTACAGAAGCCGAAACGATGTCATAGCTTATTGAGCTGTCCTTTGGCCCCGACACTTCACGTTGGTCCTCGTTTAGAATACTCGATAGTTGAATCGTGATTGAGTGCGATCCAGGCTCGAAGGTGACCGAGAATTCGTTATTGACAAATTTATCTTCTTCCCACTTGTTTTCGGAGGAGTAGAGTTCTCTGCCGTCCAACGCACACGTGATCCGATACCGTCCCGGATGGAAATCAAACGAACCATCCAACTTTTCTTTGACGAGTAAGCGATATTCACCAGCATGCTTGATTTCAAAACTCTTCTGAACTTTTAGCGGTCGGTTATGGCGCATGCCCAACCCGTTACTAGAACCGTCTTCCGACAGAAACTCCTTTCCTGTCCACTGCATGGATGGCATAATCCAAGTTGTCGTTGGCACAGCCTCCGTGACAATCGACTTTGCCGCTTGAAAGTACTTTTCGATAAGCATAGGAGACAGGGACATAGCTTCACCGACATTGTCAAATCCAAAACCAGTGTCGTCGGGAGGAAAAACAATTTCCGCGTTAAAACCAATCCCCATCAAATCTCGGATCGTGTTTCGATATTCAGTACGGTTGAGGCGTCGGATTGGAGCTGTACCAGGAAATGGATCTTCCTGTTGAATCTCGAAGACCTCCGAATAAATCCACTCAGCCAACGCTCGCTTAGCCTCACTTGATGGCTGTTGGCTATCACGTGGAGGCATCATGTCGGCACGGACATTGCGTAGGACCTTAAGCCAAACATCTTTGTCCTTGAGCAGTTCCCCTAGATTTTCAGAATCGAATTGAACGCCACCCTCCTTCGCGTCGCCTGAATGGCAGTCAAAACAAAAAGTCTTGAGTGTAGGTAATACCGCTTTTTGAAATCGCTCATTGCTACTTTGAGCATCAATGCGATCGCAAATACAAAGAGTCGTCAACACAATTGCAAGTACAAATTGCGGCGGAGGTCTATTCATATTGAAGCTCGTATACCAGGTTGCGAAAGTACACCATGCTCCTAACTCTCTTCTCGTTTGGAGTTAAATAGAATTCGGATCGGCAAAATAATGAGACCAAACAGTGAATTAATTGTACGTGCAATGATTGCAAAGACATGCCGAAATGCGAAAACCAAGGGTAGCAACGCAACTCTGACTGCATTAAACTTTTCGTAGGTCATGTGGACAAGCACGATTAAGAAGATTCCGCCAAACTTGATCGGCTTCTTAATGTGATAATGCAGCGATTCACCCCCAGCCTTCTTAACATGCATTCCGTCGGCGGAAATCAATAGATCTTCTGCACCTGTGATATCCACAGACTCTTCGCCATGAATCAATTCGAAACCAAAGAGAGAAACGTCCCGGCGCACATAGGCGTCCCAAAAGAGCTCCGTGCACAGCAAAGCACCGACGAAGCCAACTAACAAAAAAGCAGTATGTTCGAGCCAAGGATGCTTTTCAAGCAGCTTAATGCAATACCCAGCTACAAGTCGAAGGGTAATGATTCCGATCGTCACACCAACATAGACCAAGATGATACTGTCTCGCGCAAAGGCCACAGCTGCTACTACGTTATCGAAACTAAGGCTGAGATCGAGAAAGGCGATCAAAGCAATCGTTTTGGCAAAACTCGGGGGGGCTCGATTTTCTCCCTTGTGCGCTTCAGCATCTTCGTTTTCCGCAAAATGGTTGCACATCAACCAAATCAAATAGCTAGCCCCGAAAGCCATCAACCAATGGTTATGAAGGATGTACGATGCAAGGAACAAGGCGAGGATGCGGAAACCATAGGCACCCGCGTAGCCTATCGTCATCGCTAATTTGCGTTTCTTTTCATCCAAATGCGATGCCAAAGCTGCAATCGCTAATGCATTGTCAACCGAAAGCAGACCTTCGATTACGATCAGCGCGACGACGACCTGAAGAGATGCAAGTGAAAAAATCGATGTGAAATCGGCTTGTGCCAGCAGTTCAAACATGAACAAACGAACTTTCCAGGTGGTTGCAGGGTGAGACTCTGAATTGAATGAATCTCAAAATGAGTACGCTAGAAGTTGAAATGACCAGCGGAAGTGCCAACGCTCCTGCTGAATCGAGACTTGAATAATCGCGTAGAGCGACTTTATACGGTTTTGAGAATGGGTTTGCAAGCGACTAGGGTTTGCGGACTCATCGTTTGGGGAGCGTGCCACCTTGCTCCCACGCCGCTTCGCGGGTTAAAACAAGTCGCAAGCCTGAAGCTCATGTTTAACCGATCGGAGCGATTAGCGCAGATCGCGGGCGCTGGATTCATGCCGCCAGCACTAGTGGTCTGGAACAGCTAAAGATTAGGGTAGTGGACGAGGCTACGAGTCCCGTATGCGACGCAAATCGCAGGGACTACTATCAAACCCTAAATCTTAGCTGTCATAATGCACTAGAATCCGCCTGGCTGCATAAACGGGCGTCCAAAGGACGCGGTTTTGGAGTAATATCATACGTAGTCATCACTGAAACTGTTCATGGCAAGCATACTCTTTTGTACTTTATTCCCGAAACAATGTTTGACTACAACACCCGACTTGTCATCCTCTGTGCCGGACTGCTCGGCGTCATCGCAGGGATGGTAGGCGTTTATCTAATTCTTCGGAAACGCTCTTTGATTGGCGACGCTATTTGCCATGCGGCCTTACCAGGTTTGGCAATTTCCTTTCTTACCCATGTCTCCTTTGGCGGAGATGGGAAAAATCTCATTTGGTTGTTGGTAGGTGCCGGATTATCGGGAACGGCAGGCTCACTCGCGGTAATTGGATTGCGTCGCTGGTCCAATCTCAAGGAGGATGCAGCACTGGGGATTGTTCTGAGCGTCTTCTTTGGCATTGGAATGGCACTTTTCAGTATTGTTCAACAATTTCAACAAGGGAACGCAGCAGGGCTTGAAAATTTCATTTTAGGTAAAACAGCTTCGATAGTTGCAAGCGACGCGACAACAATATTAGTTTCATCACTGATCGTTGTGGCAGCGTTGGTTCTCTTTCGCAAAGAACTGAAGTTGCTTTGTTTCGATTCGTTGCTTGCATCCGCTCAAGGCTGGCCGGTACTGATGATGGATCTTTTGCTTTTGGGCTGCGTCCTCATAGTAGTAATAGTAGGGGCCAACGTGGTTGGCGTTATCTTGGTGATCGCCCTGTTGGTCATTCCTCCAGCGTCAGCCCGCTTTTGGACGCATTCATTGCCTAGGACAATTTTTATCAGCGCATTGATTGGTGCGAGTTCTGGAATCCTAGGCGCGTTAAGCAGTCTGTTAATCGATCGCGTCCCTTCTGGTGCCGCGATCGTGCTCGTGGCAAGTGGATTCTTTGCGATCAGTTTTTTGCTTGGAACCGAGAGAGGACTTCTTTGGCGAGCTTGGAGTCTAGAAAGACAACTAACTAAGGCCGACCAGGAGCATGTGCTTCGAGCGATTTACGAGCTGCTCGAGTCTCACGGCAAAGCACCCCATGCGCATGGTCAACTGCGGTCTGATTCGGTCGTACTATCGGACCTGGTTCGGATGCGATCATGGTCCGCTGCCCGGCTCAGAGGTGCTGTGCGTCGAATATGCCGCCAAGGATGGGCAACCATCAACAGCCGTGGAGCAGCGTCGTTGACAGCAAGTGGCATTCAACAGTCAATTCGAGCTGTTCGACGGCACCGATTACTAGAGCTCTACTTCGCGCGCTGGGCAGACCTTTCTCCAGATGCGATTGATCGCGGCGCAGACTATACAGAGCATGCCCTGGACGACGATTTGCTTGCGGAGTTAGAAAAAGACGCAATCGTAGGCGGCGAATCAATCGATCTGCCCAAAAGCGTTCACCCCATCGGTTCCTAGTCCCTGCAGATGGAATCGAAGCCGTAAGAGGCAGTTTGCGACGATCCCAAGGCCGCAGGACCTTATGGAAATACACTGCGAACCAAGACGGAACCACAGCGGTCCCACTTCAATGACTTTCTTTCGTCGACGAACGGTAGAAAATGTCTCGAAATGTGCCTGGACGCCGACCGCAACTTGATGCAATATAGGGAGTGCATGGATGTGATCGCGCAAGCTACTTAATACTTGGACTACCTGTGAATACCTGCTCTTTGCCGACGGAACGAACGGCCGCTTCAATCTTTTTTTCTGGCGCGACGTACTTCGTGCATTTTCTCGCCTTGGGATTCAGTTCTTTCCCATTGCAAACACACTTACGAAAAGTCCTGACTCCTTCGTCAGCAAGCTTAGTTGCTAGCATTGCACCCATCGCTGCGTGCATTACCTACTTTCTTTTTCGATTTGCAGAATCGCGTGGATGGACCAAGTCGCCTCGATTGATTCTTTTCTGTGTCGCCGTCGGGGTTGCTTTTTTGCAGTTACTGTTGGGCTGGCGCATGCAACAAACTACGGCCGGAAACGTTATCCTGGGTCCAGTATTAGATATTGCGATGTGCATGTTGCTGCTAGGATGTGTTCAATCCAGCACAATGACCTTGTTAAACCACATTGGCGTCTCCACTATGGGTTCGCATGCGTACACGGTTCGGGCCGCAGGTTCCGCGGGCTATATGATCGCATTGTTGTTGATGGGCGCGCTGGGAAGCGACGCGAAGTCCATATCGGACAACCATTTGTTTATTGGCGCAGCCATCAGTTTTGGTCACGCGATTTTTGCCTTTTTCGCATGGTTTTGCCTACCGGCTTCAAAGCAACATACCGAGTTTGAGTCGTCTGAATCGACGTTCATCACTTCTTCGCAAGCTCAAACGAAGTCGGTGCAAAAAAACAATCGCCTTGAATGGTTTGGCTTGCTATTGCTCGTTTGGATTGTTGGCATTTGCGAGATGTCGTACGGGCTTTACGCACACGAATTCCTAACAACGACTTACGGGAACTTCGGATACTTCGTATTCGCCGGTGCGATCGCAATTGAAATCGCGGTGCTCGGTGCCATGCCATTCATCCCTAGCTTTCGGCGACAATTATTGATTGTCGGCCCGATCTGCTGGATTCTTTTGTTTGGGGGTTGCCTGATGGCCACGCAGGGCTTCGGCTCGCTAGGATTTTTTGCTCTCGCTCTGGCTCTCAATTGCCCGTTTCAAATATCGACCAACGAACATGCGCATCGAATGAATCCCAGCGTTATGGGGGTCGCTTCGATGACCTTGGCTCAATCCCTTGGTTACACTACCGCAACCGTGATCGCATCGATTGCGGCGCGATTTGGGGTTGGCCCAGCGCCGCTATGGATCGCGGTATTACCAATTGCGGTATTAGCTCTGATGCTCGCCGTGCGAAAACTCGCCCGACAGAACGCGGCGCTCGATGTCCACAATCTTGGCGAGGCGAGCTGCATGGCGGGGGGCGGGGGTGTAGCGGGCTCCGAGAAACGACCGAACGACTTCGAAGGCCGATTCAGGACCAATGACACGTGCTCCGATGCAGAGGATATTCATGTCGTCGTGCTCGACACCTTGGCGAGCGGAATAGGTGTCGTGGCAAAGACTGGCTCGGATTCCGGGAAACTTGTTCGCCGCCACGCTAACGCCAACACCTGAACCGCAAACCAGAATTCCACGATCGATTTCACCAGCCAAGATCTTAAGAGCGACTATTTCGGCAAAATCTGGGAAATCGCACGGTTCCGCTGAGTGCGTGCCGCAATCAATCACATTTGCAGATTGAGCGATAAGTAGCTTATAGACATCGTTCTTGAGCGAGAATCCAGCGTGGTCGCCTGCGATTGCGTACCGGAGTGGGGCAGTGAAAGTCATTAATGAAATCTTAGGTTGGGAAAAGGGTTACAAGTAGATCAGCGTCTTTTTCGAGTTTTGCTTGACAATCTTCACAAAATACGGCGTCGATCATAAATCGGGCTGAACCGGACGCTAGCGCGTTGCGGCTGATTAGCCGAAGGGCGCTAGCCCACGGTTTGGGGCCCATGTTGTGATGGATGCCCAAAATACAGCAGGGAAGGTAGTACGGGCCGCGCATTAGTCGCTGTTGCCGTCCTTGTGAATCGTTGTTACACTCCGTGGCCCTAGGTTGTGTGAGTTATTAGGATTTCGGCAAGTCGCCGAACCCTCAACCAACTGATTTACTCTAATTTTACGCTGCGTCGAGAGTCGGTCCCGAAACTTTATCGCCAAGAAGGATTCACGTAAATCGATCTTTAGTCGGTTGTCTCTCTTTCCCATGCGTCTAGCCGATTTTCTCCCGCTAGCATACCCAAGGACTTTTACGCATGGTTAATCGTACTCTCATTCGCTCGCTCGAGGACGAAATCCTGGAGCAGGAACTCGAGATGATGTTCGGCGATACCGCTGAAACACTCGTTCTCGAATCTCTCGAAGATGCCAACAAACAGTTTGACGTCAACCAAATTGTCGAAGGCAAGATTGTCGAAATCAACGATGAATTCGTGGTGGTCGACGTCGGCTTTAAGAGCGAAGGTGCGATTCATAAGAACGAATGGGACGAAAATGAGCCCCCGCCGGAAATCGGCCAAACGGTCAAAGTCCTGATCGAAGAAGTCGAAGACCAGCACGGTGCCCCCGAAGACGTACGGGCAATGATCAGCCTCAGCAAGCGCAAGGCGGAGAAGATCATCCAGTGGGAACAAATGATGCTCTCGGTCCAAGAGGGCCAAGTTGTCACTGGTACCGTCACTCGCAAAATCAAAGGTGGTCTGCTCGTCGATATCGGCGTGCCTGTCTTCTTGCCAGCTAGCCAAGTGGACATTCGACGTCCGAACGACATCGGTGATTACATCGGTCGCGTCGTACAGTGCGAAGTCCTTAAGATTGACGAAACACGACGCAATATCGTGGTCAGTCGCCGTTCGCTCATTGAAAAGCAACGCGAGGAGGATCGAGAACACCTCATGGCCGAACTCGAAATCGGTCAGGTTCGAAAGGGTATTGTTAAGAATATTGCCGACTTTGGTGCGTTCGTCGACTTGGGTGGAATCGATGGTTTGCTCCACATAACGGATATGAGCTGGGAACGAATCGGTCACCCAACCGAAATGGTTTCGATCGATCAAGAGATCGAGGTCAAGATTCTCCAAATCGATCGCGAAAAGCAAAAGATCGCTTTGGGACTCAAGCAAAAGCAAAACAACCCTTGGACCAACATTGCCGAAAAGTATCCCGTCGGCACAACGCTTCCAGGCGAAGTTGTCAATGTCATGAGCTACGGTGCGTTCGTGAAACTCGAGCCAGGTATTGAGGGACTTGTTCACATCAGCGAAATGTCGTGGACTCGACGAATCAACCATCCAAGCGAGATGGTCCAAATCGGCGACAAGATCGATGTGAAAATCTTGGGCGTCGACGCCCAAGGCCAACAGCTTTCGTTGGGTATCAAACAGACGCAATCCAACCCTTGGGATATCGTTCTTGAAAAATACCCAGAGAACGCGCAAGTCACTGGCAAGGTTCGCAATCTTACCAACTACGGCGCATTTATCGAACTCGAGGAAGGGATCGATGGTCTCCTCCACGTTTCCGATATGTCCTGGACTCGAAAGATCAGTCATCCAAGCGAGTTGCTAACAAAGGGCCAACAAGTACGTTGCCGTGTTTTGAGCGTTGACCAAACACGTCGACGAATCGCGCTCGGACTCAAGCAACTTGATGACGATCCATGGAACACCACGATTCCGGCCAAATATCAACCGGGACAGCTGGTCAGTGGCAAGGTAACAAAGATTACTAACTTCGGCGTTTTTGTCGGACTTGAGGATTCCCTGGAAGGCCTGTTGCATATCTCGGAATTGGCAGATCACAAAGTTGAAAACCCAGAAGATATCGTTAAGGTCGGTGACGAAATCGAAGTGAAAGTGCTGCGAGTCGACAGCGAAGAACGCAAAATCGGCTTGTCTCGCAAACGCGTTGATTGGTCAGAAGAACAACATTTGGCTGAAGCTGAAAAGGAAAAGGAACAAACTCAGCAACCCAAGTCCGACAAGCCTCAAGTGGAACTCAAGGGCGGGCTTGGCAGTGAAGGTTTGCTGATTCAGTCTCCGCCGGCGAACTAAAGCGGCTCAAGAGAACGTGCAACTTGAAGTAAAAAAGAGGGTTGATCTTCCGATCAGCCCTCTTTGCTTTTTGAGCTGCCGACTAAGGCGCAAAAGAACATTAATCCACCGCTGACGATTGTATCTATCAAATTGTTGCGAAAGGATACAAACGAATCGTGGTGGTTGAAGACATGATCGGTACCGGTGAAACCATGTCATGCACCCCAACGGCTGCTTAGTTCAAACAGGCTTGTCAAATTCTTGGGGAATAGTGTAAATTACTGGTCTTCTGGAGGATAGCCGAATGGTTAGGAACCTGATTCGAAATCAGGCGCCGGGAAACCGGTTGAGGGTTCGAATCCCTTGTCCTCCGTTAATTTGACCAACGAATTCATTGGATTTTTCGATAATTACCAATGTTTTGCTTGGTGGCTCCTCAAGTAAGCCTATTCGGCGGATTGCAATTCCAGCTTCAAGCCGAGAACCTTAGCGATGGCTTCTACATTGGAGAGCTTGGCATCCTTGCCGGACTCAATGTCGCGGATTGTCCCTGAATTGGGAATGCATGCAGCCTTTGCCACCGCGTACCACGTCAGCCCTTGAGACTCACGGGCTTCACGCAAACGATGCGCGATGGTGCCCTTAAGTGGGGAACTCTCCGACTTGGCTTTCGGCAGAAACTCGGTTTGAACCTTGCGTCGAGTGCGTTGCTTTGTGCACCGCCTCACCCAAAAACTCCGTTTTCCCTAAATGGAGTTCGCTAGCAATTCACGCCGCCCGACTTGTGATCGACGCCGTTTTTCCTTACATTCACCGATTCTCGAAACTGCAGTATTCTGCTTTTTTCTTCGCGAAATCTAATTGAAATAGTGACCGAATGATTCGACGCGCCATTCCATCTTGGCTTTTTTGGCTGCTCGCTATTGGCGGTGTTGCCGTATTGCTGGGTGCGTATGAGACGGTCTCGGCAAGGCAAACGCGCATCAATCCCTTGCAGTCGACAATTCCCTCTTTTGAAAAACTTGTGGAGGGGCTCAAGCAGATCTTTCGGCCACAAGGCTTGCCGGAGAATCCAAAGCCGCCCATGTTTTGGGTCGATATGCGTGCAACTCTATGGCGATTGATTATCGGAATGAGCGTCGGCGTTGCTGCTTCCGTTGTAGTTGGCGTTTTGATGGGTGCGTACCGATGGATCGAGGCTCCACTCGGTCCCGTGGTCATGTTTCTCTCGAAAATACCGCCAACGGCCATGATGCCCATCTATTTTGCGCTCGTTGGAACCGACCAGAAAATGTTCACCTCGATGGTAGCCTTAGGCATCTTTTTCTCAATGACTCAGTCTATCTACCAAGCTGTTCGGCAAGACGTTAGCGATGAAGCGATTAATAAAGCTTACACGCTTGGAGCGTCGGAATTTGAGATTATTTACGAAGTGATTTGGAAACAGATATTGCCCAAGATCATCGATAGTATACGGTTGCAAATCGGACCGGCCATGGTCTTTTTGTTGGCTGCGGAAATGGTGGTTGGTAACGCCGGATTGGGATACCAAATACGTATGCAATCTCGAATACTGAACATGAGCATTGTTTACGTCTATTTGGCCATCCTCGCTTTCATCGGTCTGATTGCAGAATGGGGACTTGCTACCTTGCGTCGAAAACTTTGCCCATGGTTCTTAGACTAAGGTCGAAAGAGAACAGGACAACAGCCAGTGAGTGAATTCGCGTTAGAGATAAAGTCGCTTAGTCATGTTTTCGGTTCCTACCGTGTGCTTGACAACATCAATCTGCAAGTGTTGCCTGGCCAAATCGTTGCGGTGGTGGGCCCCAGCGGCTGCGGCAAGAGTACGTTGCTTAAGGCAATATTGGGAACAGATCTGCCGACGCGCGGGGACATCCTAACCGATGGAACACCCGTGAGGGGCCCGAATCGAAACGTTGGAATCGTATACCAGAACTATGCCCTCTACGATTTCATGACAGCCGAAAGAAACGTTAGTTTTGGGCTAAAGATGGATGAAACTAATATGTGGATGCGATTCTTTACGACGCGAAAATATTTTGCCAAACGCAGAGAACACTTGAAAAAATCGCTTGCATTTCTGCATACGGTTGGGCTTTCCGAATCTTGTGGCAAATACCCCCGTGAAATGTCCGGGGGGATGAAGCAGCGGGTTGCAGTTGCGCAAGCTTTTATTATGCGGCCGAAGATCGTTTTGCTCGACGAGCCCTTTGGCGCGCTGGATGAAGCGATGCGAGAAGATTTGCAGTTGATGCTTTTGCGTTTTTACCAAGAGAACTTGATTGCTAAGCGAGAAGGGCGACGCCCCGAGTACACGATTCTCATGGTAACGCATGAATTAAACGAGGCGATTTATGTTGCGGATCGAGTCATCGGACTATCTCGCTTTCATACTCAAGGTGAACAGGGCGCTACCATTGTATATGACCGACCATGTCCCGTTTTTCATCCCGATGATGCACGCGACTTTTCGAAGTTTGTGGAACAACGTGAGGAGCTTCGCAAGGCAGTGTTTGATGAAAGCTACATCAAAGACAGAAACAAGTACGTCACATTTTGGAAAGGGTGCAACCGGCTAGGCTTTTTTTGAGCGTGGAATGCTATCGCAAAGGGATGTAGCAGCATTTCAACGAACCACAAAACTTGGTAGTCGATGATG
>JAYTVL010000548.1:0-12272 GCA_043744075.1 Pirellula sp.
CTAGCCGCCGGTTTTTCGCACGACACCGGCGGCTAGCGCCATGCCGCTCACATCGCCGCCACGCCTTCGGCGAATGTTTACTTGGATCGAAGAGGTGAAGATCTGGAAGAGCGAATGTTGGATTTCGCCGCTCCTGTTTGGAAGTTTGTTGACGCGATTCCGGAAACGCGGTTGGAGCGACATATCGCCGGTCAATTGGTTCGCAGCGGAACGTCGCCGGCTCCCAATTACGCGGAGGCTTGCGCGGCGGAACTTTGCAACATCGTCGGAAAATCAATTGTCACAACCATAGGCAATCAACAAAACCCAATCAACAGTAGTCTTACTTCCACCGCTAAATTTTGCATTTTCCAATTCTCATTTTAACTTTTTCAATTCCACTTCATTGATAAAGCCTCGGCTTGCGAGCAACTTCCCGCGATGTTAGCGAGCGGCGGCGAAGACTAGTATATCCCCGTGTAATTGAATGGCGTTATCTTGCCCAATTCTTCCTTGATAGCGTCCGACACGTCGAGCGTCTCGATGAATCTGCCGATGGTGTTGCCGTTAATGGTCTCATTGGTCCGGGTCAAGCCTTTAAGCGCTTCGTAAGGTTCTGGATAACCTTCCCGGCGCAGAATGGTCTGGATCGCCTCTGCAACGACCGCCCAATTCGCTTCCAAGTCCGCTTCGATTGCTTTCACATTGAGTAGTACTTTGCCAAGGCCTTTCAAGATCGACTTGCACGCAATGAGAGTATGTGCGACTGGAACTCCGATATTGCGCAAGACAGTCGAATCCGTCAGATCTCGTTGCAGACGTGAGATAGGCAGCTTCGCGCTAAGGTGCTCAAACAAAGCGTTCGCGATGCCCAGATTTCCCTCGGCATTTTCGAAGTCGATCGGATTCACTTTGTGTGGCATCGCCGACGAACCAACTTCACCAGCTTTGATTTGCTGGCGAAAATAGTTCATGGATATATATGTCCAAAAATCCCGACAGAGATCGATCAAAATCGTGTTAATACGTTTCAACCCGTCAAAGTAAGCAGCGAGGTTATCGTAATGTTCAATCTGGGTTGTCGGGCTGGAACGTTGCAACCCCAGACAAGCAACGAACTGATTTCCAAAAGCATTCCAATCGTGTTCCGGGTAGGCAACGTGGTGGGCATTGAAATTTCCTGTTGCGCCACCAAACTTGGCTGAAAACGGGACTTGATCGAGCAGCCGTAACTGTTGCTGAATGCGTTCGTGAAATACGCGGATTTCTTTTCCAAGGCGAGTTGGCGACGCTGGTTGCCCGTGTGTTCTCGCAAGCATCGGGACGTCTTTCCACTCAACTGACATGGCATTCAGTTTGTCGGTAACCTTCATCAACGCTGGAAGTAGCACAGCGAAATGAGCTTCTTTCAGCAGCAGCGGCGTCGCGGTGTTGTTAATGTCCTGTGAAGTGAGTCCGAAGTGCACAAACTCCTTAACTTCGGAAAGGCCGAGGTGGTCAAGTTTGTTTTTCATGAAGTACTCTACTGCCTTGACGTCGTGGTTTGTCATAAGTTCGATTTCCTTTACTTTTTTCGCATCGTCCTCTGTAAAAGTCTCAAAGATATTGCTTCGAAGTTTTTGAAAGAATGTCGGCGTCACACTCTTTAGCTGTGGCAAAGGAATGCTGCAAAGCGCGATCAAGTACTCGGTTTCGACGCGAAGACGGTAACGAATGAGTGCCGCTTCTGAAAAATAGGGGCTGAGTTCCGAGGTCTGTTGAGAGTAGCGTCCATCGATTGGAGAAACTGCCCAAAGAGCGTTCTGTGTCATGAAGCTGGTTGCCGCTAGGGAATCGAGTCGATTGAGAATTTGAGCAATTTAGCGGTTTTTCAAGCGGCTGTCAGGCACTGACAGTCCACTTAACAATCTTGCCATGTCCAACCGCATAAACCGCATCGCCATCCTCGCTGACCGCGATACTGTGTACGTGCATTAACGCCTTTTCATCCTTGAACGATTTCTTAGAATCGGCGAGATCGAAAAACATAAGAAACCCGCTGTTATCGCCTCCTGCCGCCGCAAGCCAATCGCCGTTCGGATGAAACGCAAGTGACTCTACCATTCCTTTAAAACTATTGTCGCCGTAGGAATGTGTTTTTTCTCCTTCTCGCCAATCGAATATCTCAACTCGTGACTTGCCATCCAGATGATCCACGTTCCCAATTTGACCAATTCCGCCGACCGCTAAATGCCGACCGTCAGGCGAGAATGCAACACACCGGATTCCGCCTATCGAGTGACGTCGCTGCTTCGGATCCCAGGTGTACATTTCGGGGGCTGCTAACTTAGCGATCTGCTGTCCGTCCTCGATCCTCCAAACAAAAATCGTTCCAATGCGATCAACCGTGGCGACATTCTGACTATCTGGAGAAATTGCACACGCATAAAGCATGGACGGATAATGACTGGGCGTCACCAGCAGATGGCCATGAAGCTCATGTTTCAATTTGCCGGACCTGCTCTCCCAAATCCGTCCGATCATGTCGTCACCAACGCTAACTATCCATTTACCATCGGGACTTGCCTGAACGTCACGAATGAATCGCTGGTGAGCGTTTTCGATGGTTCGAACCGGTTTACCCGTTTCTAAGTTCCACCAGACGAGCCGTTGGTCATAACTGGATGTTACGAGAAAGTCGTCGGTTCGAGTGACGCCCGTAACATAACTTTCATGTGCCAAACCTTGCGAAATCGGCTCCTTGGTTTCGCTTGAAAGATCGAATCCGTAAAGCTTAAAGTCGCTGCTTCCAACATGGAGAACTTCTGAGTTTGGCATCCGAGCCATCGAAAGAAGTATGTCAGGCCGAGAGATTTCCTTGGTGAGTTTCAGTTCTATCTTTTTTTCCATCATGGACTCGTTTACGAAAGAATATCGGTGATGATACGTGTGCCGGGATCAGCAAGCGGAATGGGACGCGCACCGAATTGATATTCATCATGTGGATCGATCCCGACAGCTTTGAATATCGTTGCAAATAAGTCGCCAGCCCCCATCTCTCCCTCGGTTACATTCTTTCCATCGACATCGGTCTTGCCATAAACGACGCCTGGGCGAATCCCACAGCCTGAGAGAGAGCAACTCCAAGCCGTCGCAAAATGGTCTCGCCCAAGGCTTGCATTGATTTGAGGTGTCCGACCGAATTCCCCGACCGTAATAACCAACGTGTCCTCCAACAGCCCTCGCTCTTGCAAATCGTCAAGCAGAACGCTCATCACATGGTCCAATTCGGTTACCAATTCGAGGTGGGTCTCAAAGTTTTGACCGTGACTGTCCCACCAAGCACGAGCAACGCGAACAAATGGAACGCCCGCTTCGACCAATCGTCGCGCTACCAAACACTGTTCGCCAAATTGAGTAGGTCCATATCGGTCGCGAACGCTCTGAGATTCGTTTTCGATGTTGAAAAGATGTTCGCTCGACATCAAACCCCTTACTCGCTCATAGGCAGTATTATGGCTCTGTGCGGTACTGACGTTATGGTTGCGAAGAAAGCGTTGGCTTAGTAATTTACGAAGTCTTTCGCGGTCCTGATGATCTCCTTCGTCAACTTCATCGAGCCGCCGAAGATCTTGCGGAATAGGATCCTCAAACAGTTGGATCGGAGCGTAGCGGCTGCCAAGGAAACCAGGACCACCCAGTGTATTTCCCCGTCCCTCCGTTTCCGAATAGAACGCCACAAAGTCCGGTACTTTGCTGTCGGCTCGGCCTAACTCACGTGCAATCATCGCGCCGAGGTCCGGATATGGAACTGTCGCGTCTGTGCGGCGACCTTTTAGCATCAGTTCGGCAGCTCCGCCATGATCGCCGTTCCGAGTATTGAGAGACCGAATGATCGCTGTATGTTGATGTAGCCGCTGGGCCATCTTAGGCATAAGCTCGGAAATATGTACGCCCGGCACGGACGTTGGGATGGCTCGAAAAGGCCCTCCTGTATCCCGTCCAGGTTTAGGATCCCAAGTTTCTAATTGACTCGGACCACCGGCAAGCCAAAGCAAAATGACTCGCTTTTGTTCATGCTTTAGCTGATCCGCAAAAGCGGGCTGTGCAAAGCACTCAAGGCCACTCATGTCAGCACTAAATGCCCCTGCCGCCAGCGCAGAACCACCGAGAAAAGCGCGACGACTCACCCCAAAATGCTCGGGCGAACCACAAAAAGATCGTTTGAACTGTTTCATAGTATTCGCTCTTATTATTCCATGTCGATACATAACCCGTTGCGTAAGCGAGGGACCTGCATATTGTCCCTCGATTACGCAGCGGGTTGTGATTGGATGATGTACTCAATGGTTAAATCGAAACTCAGTACTTGCCAGCAAGGACCAAACAATTTGCTGATAGGCTTGCAACCGCCGGGCAGAACGCACTTGGACGTAACTCTTCATCGCGTTCCGTTCTTCTGGATCAGGCAGACGTTGAATGACCGATTGAAAGGCCAGATCAATTGCCGATTCGTCATCTTCTAAACTGACTAGACGATTGACTAACCCGTGCCCAAGCAATCCACTCAACACTTCCCTATTGTTGTTGACATAAAGCGCTTCGCTAACGCTTAACTGAAGATCCTCTCGCGGCATTTCAAACCGCGAACTTAGGCTACGTCCAGAATTTGCTGCCGCTTCAAGACGCTTGTTTCGATCTTCGAGCGAAACACCGTTTCCGATTAGTTCGGGATCCAAGGTAGCCACACTTAACGACGCCCCATGCTGCAATGGAGTAAGCATTCGAACTCGACCGACTGCAAACAAGTTTTCATCGGGTCTAGCCTCGCTCGAATCCCAAGCTGTTTCGCGTGAATATGTTCGACTCATCACCAATCCACGAATCAGTTGTCGCAAATCAAATCCATGTGCAATGAGGTCTTCGGTAAGCCATTCAAGCAACTCCGGATGACTCGCAGGATTCTCACGGTGCATTTGATCCACGGGCATGACCAATCCATAACCGATCAGTCGGTACCAAACCCGATTCACGATCGACCGAGCAAGCCACTGTCGACCGATGGAGCTTAGTCCAGGTTCAAGGATTCGACTTCGACGACTGTAGCTTGTTTGTGGCGGCGGCTTTTTTTCCTTTCTTAACTCTTCGAGCTGCTTTTTTTCAGCCTGCTTTTCTTGGTCGCTTGGTTCCGTTTGTTCTGGTTCGTCAACAACTTCGCCCGTCAAGAATACAAGTCGCGCGCGACGCTTCTCTCCCTTAGTCGTAACGTAATCGACATTTCCATAGTGACGCTCAGCAACAAAACCACCATTCTCGAAAGTGCGAGCAAAGAAGGATTTCATTCCATAGTAATGATCCTGTTTCCAATCGCTGACGAGTGGGTGATCATGGCATTGAGCACAGCTAATGTTGACGCCAAAAAATCGTACGCTGACCTCATTCGTCAACTTATCGATATCCTTCAACTTCGCCCTCATAAAGGCGCTAGCGCTTTCATTCGGATCGTTCCCTTGTTCGGACAACATCAGATCTTTGAAGATTTGGTCCCAGGGTTGATCCTGTGCAACAGATTTCTTCAAATAGTCTCGCAGGCTGCCGCCATCTGGGTACATCAGGAGCGATTCAAGTTCGTCCACCTGATGACGAACGAATCCTTCGCTTGCCATAAGTCCATCTATCCAAATCGCCCGCTTGGACTCAGAAACGGTGGCCAGATATTCCTGAGTCTCGCTGAGGCTCGGAAGTCGACCAACCAAATCAAGAGTCAGCCGCCGAACCAAGTCGGAATCGCTTGACTGCCCGACCGGTTCAACCATCGATTCTCTTAGTCGAACATCAACGAAATGATCAACGACAGATTCAACCGATGCGTCACGAGACAATTGCCCCCACAAACTTGTGTGAAAAAATCCAAGAACAGCAATTTGAGCAAACGCACGCAGCATCAACTTCAGCCCCTTGGGCATCTTTGCATTGAATTCGAATGATTGGGATAGCCAAGTACGATCGACAATTGTTCCAGGCTATGGGGCTATGGGTGGGCAGATAATTGGTTGACTTATTGTATTTTGTCCAACGCTCTAATTGCAAGCCAACCTGGTTGCTTTTGCGAACAAATCGTGGCGGGAATTGTCCTCAATTCCCGCGTCCGAGCAAATACAGAAGGAATTGAGGACAATTCCTTCCACTTTGGATAGAGACTTGCTCTCAAGCACAGGTCCACTGTCCAGGCAGCATATTGCAAGTCACAACCTCGCATTCTCCCTCCCGTTTTCCCGGCAAAATTGCCAGCATTACGGTGTCAACGTTTTTTTCGCAGTACGCAATCGCCTGGTCAATGCCTGCGACGTACAATCCGGTGGCTAATGCATCGGCCCATCCTGCGGAACGATGGAGTACTGTCACACTCAACATTCCTTCCGCCGGCCAACCGGTTCGCGGATCGATAATGTGGCCAAAGCGTTTTCCTCGAAAATAGAAGAACTGGTTTGCTGGACCGCTCGTTCCTAAAGCTTGGTCGTAAAGATTCAAATAACCAAGTATTCGCTCGGATTGTTCCGGGTGTCGAACAGCGATCCGCCAACCCTGTTCGCTGCCATTTGCAGACTGATGGCCAGAACAAAGGATACTGCTCTTACCACCATGAAAAGCAAAGTCGTCGATGCCCTCGCGTTTCAAGTGTGAAGCACCACAATCCAATGCAAAGCCCTTTCCAATTCCACCTGGATTCACTTCCAATTGCTTATTGAATCGAACTGTGCGATCGGCAGCTTCTAAAAAAATTTGGTCTGAGCCAACTTCCGCTAGAGACTGACGGATTTCCAAGTCGGTTGGCATTTTGCCTTGGCGACGATAAAAGCCCCAAGTCTTCGAAAGCTTGGCCGCGGTCATGTCGAAGGCACCGCTTGTTTGCTCGTACACGGACAACCCAAGCTCAAGCAATGCGAATGTCGACTCTGAAACTTTTACTGGTGCCTCGAAAGCTAGTTCGTTGACCAGACTGAGCTCGCTGGTTGGAATATATACGCTAAGTAATTGCTCAAGAAACGTAATCGTATCCAACGCGGACAAGGCAATTTCCGGTCCATTGTTCGGCTTCCCCGGGTGCAACAGCACTTCGAAGCGACACGCCATGGCATTTCGAGCAATTTCTAGCCAAACCGAGTTGTTATGCTCCAACATTGTGTTCACGTATCGTTCACGTAGGTCCGGCTGTCCCTAGCCGGACAAGCACGTATATATGGCTGTCCCTGGCCGGACATCCCTTATCCCTTATTCCTTATTCCTTAAACCTTACTCCTTAAAATCTGTATCAGGCTTATCGAGAACTAACTCCTTAATCCAAATATTGCGGTATCGCACATCGTGCCCTTCCGCTTGAAGTTTGAGTCCGCCCGGAACGTCGGTTATACCCCGTCCTTGGTCATTGCCGCCATCGATACCGGAGTTCGGTCCACCCCAAACTTTGGTGATATTGTGATTCGTATGAGCTTTCTTGCCATTGAAGTACATCGAAACCAACGGCTGCTCCGTTCGCTTGCCATCATTGAAACGAGCAGCTCTAAACGTGATGTCGTACGAATTCCATTTACCGAGGCCATTATAAAGGTCGTAGTCTGTTGCAGCTTCGTTGATGATCGCAGCCATGCCATGGCTAGTTTTGTCGCCGTCGAGAACTTGGATCTCATAGCGATTTTGAAGGTAAACGCCACTGTTTCCACCTGCTTTCATAATTAAGAATTCGACATGCAAACGAAAATCCTTGTACGCTTTCTTCGTAACGATGTCAGCAGTTCCATACTTGCCACCGACTGCGACTGGGTCATCGGTCATAACAGCCGTTCCTTTGTCCACTGGATCATCGACAATTTTCCATTGAATCGGCATCTTGCTTGCGAAACGTGGCCCTTCCCAATAAATCCATTTTGCGTCGAGCATTTCTCTCGAACCGTCCAAGATTACCTCGGCGTTGGAGAGTGGCTTCGCCCCCACGCCAACATCAGCAGTTACTGGGGAAGCAGCTGCAAAGCACCCTAAAGTTACCAAAGCGAACCATTTCAAACTGTTCAATAGCATTCGAAGAATCTCCTGGGTTAGCATTGTTGCTCGATGATGTGCCGAGCCAACAGAGGAATGATATCACCCGGCAGACCACAGTGCCACTTTACTGGATCTCCGAGACGCTTTTATATCTCAACGGTCAAAACCTCCGAAAGGGACTGCTTTTCCGATAATTCGTTTGGTTTTGAAATTACAGATGTGTTTCTTTTTGTCGCGGTAATTACCACGGCTCAGCCGAGGTTTCCCTATTTATTACCTCAGCTTAGCCGTGTAAAATCCAGTTTACCTCTAACTCAAAAGGGGAGAATCTATTGTGGGTTGGAGTAGAAAGGAGCCGCTCGTTTATTGCTAGATCATTCTACGGCGGATGCACATTTTGGAGCCATTGTCTTTTGGTTACGACGACCTGCCGCTTTTGGCGGCGAACAAGCTACAATAGAGTTTTGGCAGACCAAGCGAGATGGCGGACTCCGTGGAATCGTAGAATTGGAGGTGTAAAGAATGATCAAAAATGACATAGAGTTGGCAACGACACTAGAACGTGTACGATGGATTCAAATCAACTTGCAACGTTACGTAAGGTCTAGACAAACTTAGTAAACTACCGTTTGTCGGCCAGTGGCTTCCTTGCGGAATTGGATCGGATGCAACTACAGGTACGCGAATACCTGAGCCTGCCAGAGGACTCCGTACTTGCAGGTTAGACCCTGAAGAGCAACGAACAAAATGTTGGACTGAAGCTGATCGCCCGGCACCTGAGCGAGCAAATATTCGTTCGTTCATAATGTTGTTTCCATTTCCCCCACGGCAAACCTGCAGACAGGAATTCGTGCTCGACATGCTTCAGCTTAAACCTTTGGATGACGTCGTCCCAATTTTCCGACAACTCGACGATAACGTCTCACCTGTGATTCTTGTCAACATTTTTCATGTGGCCGAATCGGATATTTCGGCACTGCTCGCCGCGTGGGAGGCCGACGCAAACTGGATGAAGATGCAACCTGGCTACATTTCAACACAACTCCATCGTGGAATTGCTGGGAGCACCGTATTTATGAACTACGCTATTTGGGAATCGGTCGCCCATTTCCGCGCTGCTTTTAATCACCCTGACTTCAAGTCGGCACTAGGTCAATATCCCGCCTCTGCCATTGCTTCACCCCACCTTTTCACACGATGCACGGTGCCCAATCTTTGCGTCGGACCATAGAAAGACGGACGAACAACCTAATCACGTTTATATAGACCCTGTAGATGGAATGAAGCGAAGGATTTGGAGATGAGCCGATCCCGATAGCGCCATCGGAGTATCAAAACTGCTAAATAACAATCGTACACCCATCGGGGGACCAACGATTTGTCCGTGGAATATCAATAATTGCGGTCCTTTTGACGAGTTGTTTAGCCAACATCCAGGTGGCTTACAAGTTGGACTTGCGGATGGTTCTGTACGATTTCTTTCAGACTCAATTAACGCAACTCCTCTCCGTGCAACCCCGATCTGGTGGTGAAGTTAACTCAACCGCCGGCGACTAGAAATGCTCGCGGGTTGTCGACCGCGGGACAATAAAGGACCAAGCTCGAGGTATGCGCAATCGTCAAAATCGGAACCATTTCGCTCTTCTAGCGTGAATGTGGAGGGAATCCCTTATTTCTTTTCCAAAAATACTAAACTTTCTAATCCCTACAGTTTGACTGTCGCTAAAAGTATCCTAAGTTTCGTGTGGCGTTTCATATGTTGAACGCCGGCTGTCACAACAGCATTGCTACCCCAGAAGCGACTGAGATCATGGCGATGAATTCAGTTTGATTCCTGCGGGACCGTGTTTCATGTTTATGCTTGGCACTAGCCGGGCGACCTGTCGGAGGGTTATCCAAATGAAGAATTTCGCCTTGAAGTTGCAGCGCTTTTTGAAGAGTGAAGACGGACCAACCGCGGTTGAATACGCGGTCATGCTGTCGCTCATTATCGTTGTTTGCTTGACTGCTGTTACAAGCATCGGCAAGAACGCAAGCTCGACATTTACCAATGTTGCTGGCCAACTCGGTACTTCGAGCTAGTTTGCTAGGATGTCCAGTTCAGCTGTGGCATCCTTGAAAACAATCAAGCGGTCGACATAATTTGTCGGTCGCATCACAATACAGAACCGGCGATCGATCTGCAATTCGCAGGTCGGTTGACCGGATTCTTTATGCCTGTTCATGCTCATGTGGTCGTGTAACCGACTTAGCAGAAACAAATCAACAAACGCAAGGTTCCTCCACGCGATATCTGCAAGGAAATAGTCTCATGAATTCGGCAACTCTTTTGGACGGTATTCTGAACCACTGGCACATTTGGTTTGTATCGGCCGTTCTAGTCGTCGCTGCAGTGATCGATGGATGGAAATTGAAAGTACCTAACTGGCTTACGTTCCCGATGATCATTAGCGGATGGGTCTACAGTTTTGCATGCGGCGGATGGCAAGGCTTAGGCTGGAGCGTTCTCGCTACGTTCTTTGGATTGGCACTTCTGTTCGGCATTTATATGGTCGGCGGAATGGGTGCCGGAGACGTTAAGTTGCTTGCAGGCATCGGCGCTTGGGTGCATGCGGAACATACCTGGAACATCTTCGCAACCACAGCAATCGTCGGCGGTGTAATGGCTATCCTGATGATCGCTTACTCTGGGCGATGGAAGAAACACTTTCAGCAATTTAATATGCTCGTCGGTGAGTTCGTGGAAGTACGAGACGCGGAAGTTCTATTTCAACGAGCTGCAGAACGCAAGCCACGCATGTACTTGCTACCTTACGGTGTTCCGATGACTATTGCCGCGCTTGGCTACTTTGCCTTCCAAGGCATGTACCTCTAGCCTGTATTATTCATTAGCCGAAGGGCGTTAGCCAAATGGCACTCACTTTGAGCCGCAACGCGCTAGTGTGCGGGCTAAAAGGCTAACAATCAGCTGCGCGTCCAGCCCTCATGCTAGCGCATTGAGGCTAGACTGCAGTCACGCGAATCTTTTCAATCGCATTCCAACCGTATCCGCCTGGGTTCCAGAAGAGCCCGCCGTCGATCGGTTGTGTTCGGCCCAACGCATCGACAGCTCGAATCCAAAGCGAGTGCTCACCTTTCTCGAATTGAGCTGTCGTCGACCACTCGCGAAATGCGTACGGACCAGCTGATGCTGCCAACTGAGTTGAGTTCCATGATGCACCCTCATCCTGCGACACCTCAACTGCAACTAACTCGGCAGAACCATCGTTCCAAGCAACGCCTCTCAAGTCAATCTTTTTACGCGACGCAATCATTGCCCCATCGTCAGGGGCAAATATCCGACTATTGATTTTCATGTCGAAGTTGGGATCACTGTTGTCGAACGTGTACTCAATGGCAGCGCCAGGTTTGATTCGTTGCTTAGGAGTTCGGTAATCAGGGATCTGGAAAAAGTTTGACGTCTCAGCCGCTTCAAATCGCAATTTCGTAAGCCATTTTACTTGGACGTTGCCGTAGTACCCAGGGATCACCAATCGAAGTGGCCCGCCGTGGACCGCAGGCAAGGCTGTACCGTTCAACTCTGTCGCCATAATTCCTCTTGAGAGGGCAACGTCGAGCGGAATGCTTTTTTCGTAGTCTATCTGGTCAGCCTTTTCAGGTTGGTCAGCCCCTTCTGCGGTCAAGAACTTTGCATTCCCTGGTAACACCGCGCCAGCAGCTTTGAAAAAGTCCGAGATACGCACACCACCGAAACGAACATTGCCGATTCCACCTTTGTTCCAAGGGGTCCCTTTGATAGGCGAAAACTTACTGAACTGAAAACGGAAGTTGCCGGAACATTGCAAAACCATTTCAACTTCCGTCTTCGGCAATTTTGTCAGTTCAGCCAAAGGAAAACGAATCGGATTGCCCACCAGGCCTGATATTTCGATTTCACCCGCCAATGCCCTCGATTGCATATCCTCAAGGTGCTTTGCTCCGTGATGATTGCGGACAAACAAAGCAGAGGATGGAGTGACTCGATTTGCAGCGAGCAGTCGATCTGGTGTCTCGAGAACCAATGGATCCAAAGTAATTATTTTTAGGCCCAAGTCTTTGCCTGCAGGCGTGGCTTGAGACTGTAGTGCAGTTGCATTTGAGACTTGGCTCAATGCTAGTCCTGCAGCACTAGTTGCAATAAAGCTCCGTCGATCCATTTGATGCTCCTTGTACGTTTCGCATGGTCCGGAAAATAACTGTCGGAACTTGTAGTGGATCTTGTTAAATATCCACTA
>JAYTVL010000549.1:0-3525 GCA_043744075.1 Pirellula sp.
AACCACCTACACCGAACCGAAAGGACTGTTTCTGCTAGAAGCCATCGCGGCCGGCGTACCCTATGTCCAACCCGATCACGGAGCTTTTCCCGAATTGCACCGACGCGTTCAGGCGATCGACCAAGGGCGCCAATTCGGAACTTTGTTCCGGTCGGATTCGATCGACGATCTTTCCGCCCAACTTTTCGAAGCCATCCGGTCCAACGCGAGATTGGAAACCGTTTCGCAAAAAGTGCTCGACGAAATCGATATCAATAAACACGCGGAGCGAGTCCTGGAGTGCCTCGCTCCAAATGGCGAACTTCGGTAGCAAGCCTATTTCAACTCTACCTGCGTGGGGCTAGCGAGATATCCGATGAGATCGCGCACCTGCTCATTGGTAAACGTTTGCAGCAAACCGTCTGGCATCATCGAAACCTTGGATAAGGATCGTTCGGCGATCTCCGATTTCGGCAAGACCAACCGCTCGTTGGCGGTTTGGATGGTCAAAGCGATTTCGCTTTCATCGACTACCAATCCCGTTATCACGCGACCGGCTTCCGTTTGAAAAAGCTCCATCTGAAAGTCTTTGGCAACCGACGCGCTGGGATCGACTAAATTCTCCAGCATGTATTCCACATTCGTTCGCTGCGCTCCTGTGATCTCTGGACCGATCGTTCCCCCTAGGCCAAAAAGTCGATGGCAGTTCGCACAGTTCTTTTGAAAAAGAGCCCTGCCTGTACTCAAATTCGCCTTCTTAAGGCTTTCTTGCGTCAAAAGTTTTCGGTATTTGGTGATCAGTTGTGCTTTGTCGGCGGATGCCGTACGCATCTCGCCCCAAATCTTCGCGATGCGCTCACTCAGTTGGCGATCGCCCAAACTCTGCAGTTGTCGGGCCGTAAATGCGGTTATCTCCTTTCTTGGGATTTGATCCGATTCCACAGCTTGCATCAAACTCGAACCCCAGGCGACGCGCGATGCCAATGTCTGTAACGCATCCTGACGCGATTCACTATCAAATGATTTGTAGTTGTCGATTAGCAGTCGGGGCATGGACAACGGATCAAATTCGGCAAGTCCCCGAATGGCCTCTCGCCGAACGTCCGGATCGCCCACCAACTCAACGAGAAGCGATGCAGCGTCGGTCGCTTTCTTTACGACGAGAGAATGAACAGCCCGATTTCGATCCTTCGGAACGACGGATCGGTCAATCGCAATCCTTCGCAACGACACCAACGCGCGTGGGTCGTCGAACAGAAGCGCCAATTCCATTGCGGACTGTCGAACTCTCCCGTCAACGCTGGATTCCAAAATTGAGAAAGCCGCTGTCCAACTCTCTGGCATGAGGAGGGATCGACGCCCTTCCAAACCATGCATGATTCCAGACAGAACATCGAATTGAAGTACCGGATCCTCGGAATTGGCTAGGACTTTCGATAACGCGTTGAGGCCAGTCGCCGACTTTTCGTGGGATGCCACGCGTCGTGCGATGTGATTGCGAACGATAGGGATGCGGCTACTTGTAGCCAATTCGATAAAGCGCTGCAGATCCGTATCCACCAACGGCTCAATCGCGTACCAATGCATCAGTGGTAGATTCATGTCGTCCGCATCTTCCGCGTGTCGCACTAATGCATTCGCGATTGTCCAGCGGTCATCCAGCTTCAATCGTTGCAGCCCGCTGGACAGGTACAATCGAACCAAAGGCGAGGCATCCGTTGATGCCAGTTCCGCGAAACGCCTGAGCGCGAGGGCTGATGGCTGATTGTTTTCACTTAAGAACCGGATGGACCAAGCTCGGACGTTTTCACTTTCATGATCAAGCTGCTCGATCAAGAATGGTTCGTTGAGGCCGTCGATCACTCGCAACGCCCAAAGTGCTCTAAGTTGGATCGGGACCTCAACGGCTTGGTGGAACAACGCAAGCAGATTCTCTCTTACTCGTTCCATGCTTTTCCCTTGTGCGGCTCGTTCCTGCAAAACACGACGAGCATGTCGAACGTGCCAATCATTGTGATGCGTTTGCAATTGGACCAGTTCGTCATCAGAGTGACCCGCAATATCGACTGGCGCAAAAGTTGGCTTTCCGTAAGTGACCTTAAAGATGCGTCCCGTCTCACGACGCGTATTCCGTGTGCTGTGGCATTCGCCTGTGTCCGACCAATCGCTAACAAAAACCCCTCCGTCTGGACCATATTGAATGGTGACTCCCATATGCCAAGGATCTCGTGATCGCAGAATGTCCGCGCCATGCGAAGCGACGAAACCCGATCCTGAACGCGTCAGCAAGTCGTTATTGACTCGCTTTCCATGGATATTATTGGTGAATACGGAGTTTCGATATTGGTCTGGCCAATTGTCACCAAGGTAGATCATCGTGCCGCAGTGAGCGTGCCCACCACCCGCAGCATCCTCGGCTGGGCTACCAAGTCCCTCGTGGAAGTTCGGTCCTCCGATAAAATGCAAATGATCCGCGATCGTCGGAATTCTTTCGAAAGCGTATCGGCTCGATTCTCGATTCCGCCATGGCTCGTAGTGGGCACCTTGAATGACATGGAACAGATGAGGATTGACGCAATTGGTTACGAATCCTTCGCCAACGTCATTCCAGTCGATCCCCCACGGATTGGTTGTCCCATCCGCGAACGGTTCCCAAACGTGTCGAACGGGATGGTAACGATAGACTCCCCCGTCGAACTGAACGCGTTGCGAATCCGGCGTACCGGGCTTGGCAATCTGTGACCAGTTCGTCCGTCCATGCGTCCCGTAAAGCCATCCATCCGGTCCCCATGCGAAACCGTTGGCTAGATTGTGACTGTTCGCATGGTTCCCAAAGCCATCGAGTAGTACTTGGGGCTGACCGTCCGGCAGGTCGTCGCCATCGCGGTCTGGAATGAAATAGAAGTTTGGAGGTGACATCACCCAAGCGCCACCGAATCCCACCTCGATACCAGTCACGTAGTTGAGCTGATCATAGAAGATTTTCCGCTTGTCAAATTTGCCGTCACCATCCGTATCCTCAAAAATAACGATTCGGTCACCTGGCTTCGTACCGTGGTTTGGATAGTTGTATGCTTCCGCCACCCACAACCGTCCGCGATCATCGAAGCAGAACCCAATCGGCTGTTGCACATCTGGCTCGCCTGCAAACAACGTGACGTTGAAACCCTTCGGAACAATCATGTTCGCAGCCGCTTCTTCAGGCGGTAACGGCGCGTCCACCACCGCGTCCGTGACCGTGTCGGCAGACGCGTCCGTGACGGTGTCGGAAGACGTGGCAACCACCGTGTCGGACAAGCCAGCGGTAGCCTCACATGCCTGGCCTTGTGGTTGAAATAGCAGAGTTATCAGCAAAACAAAAATTGACTTCATCGATTGAACCTACTTTACTTCTTGTCATTTCCTCAGGCGAAAAGCCTCTAAGGCGAGCGGCAGACATAATACTACCAGGCCACCGTGTGGCACGCCCAAAGCGATTAGCGATGGGCGTGGGAAGTGTGGCAAATGACTCTAGCTAGCGATTCACCACGCCCTTCGTACCTCAGA
>JAYTVL010000550.1:0-12260 GCA_043744075.1 Pirellula sp.
CGATAGACCCATATCGCTCCAGCCGACGAGCGCTCAATGCTTGCCAGACGTCTGCTGGCGGATATCGGATGGGTGGATCATCGACGAATGGAATCAGCAATTGTTCGTTTAAGTAAAGTGAATCCACAAATGCTCTGCTCCTTTTCCTAACCGCATCCATGATCAGCGAATGATTTGCAGCCATGTTGGACTCAATGTTCGTAATACGGTCAATGACGGACTCGCGATCGATCGCCGTAATCTGAGGTGCAATTTCATCGTTAGCCTGTGCAAACATCTGCTGCGCCATCAACGAATTGTATCGTTCCACCAACTGCTGTACCGTTGCATTGCGACGTTCTGTTTCTGCAAGCAACCGTTTCGATGCAGACTGGCTGGATTGTACTGCTTCGGTTCGGGCGACTTGGTCCCTCAAATTGACTTCTGATCTTGCAGCAGATTGGATGGCTGAGGCAACCTGAGAATCAAGACGGCTTCTGCCAGATGCATCTAATTCTGTGGCTCGCCGAATCTGATCCTGCAATGCCTTGAGTGTAAGTTTTGTCGCCGATGGATCGCGACTGTTACGAGCATAGCTCAGTTCGCTCTTTACATGGGCTTCTAACTGCTGTGCAGCCACGCGCCGCATTCCCTCGTCCTCGGCTAATAAATCAGATGCATTGGATAGTTCACTAAAGCTGCCATCGCTAATCGTCTCGGAAATTGGTGAATCACCAAATGGGTCATCCGCCGGCGATTGGGCGGAATGACTGACTGAAAACAAAACTGCGCATCCGACGAAGCAGGAAATCAACCTAGAATGCTTCCAGTGGGGGCAGGCAGCCAAAAAGCAACTTAGCATGATTATCGGTCCTAAACGGCTCGATTGAGAATGAGGGTCTGAGACGTAGCACTATCAGCTAAGAATTCGAAAGTGTCTGACCACCTTGACGATTCCCCCGGAAGAGTCTTATGCCTAAATTATATTCTGCGGTCGACGCAAGGCGAGCGGCGGGCTAAAAACTAACAAAAAAGTAATGTTTTCTGCCACTATCCAATTAGCGACGTGGCGATCCCTTGGCTATTGACTTGCCACGGAACCCACACAAGCGCGAGTAACTTTGTTTTCGTATCAGCCTTTCGAATCGGAATATCGATTGCCTCCAATGCTAAATTCTCTGACGAAAACTGATTCGTTACGGATTCGATCTCATCTTGGCATTGTCGTTCCAACTCTTCTTTTGCAGCCATCAGTTCTTCGTACGTTTCTTGGGCACGCATCACATCCCCTTGTTGCGCAGTCACTCTCCCCAAACCCTTAACGGCGCTCGCCGCTTTGGAAACGTTGCTTTTACTCGCAATCTTGTTTCCAAGCAGGGCTCCGAGAATCGTAGTCCCTATGTTGAAAAAGCCCTCCATTTGCTTAGCTTTTGCGTCTTGTTTTTCCTTTTCGAGTCGTTGCTGTGCAGCCAAAACTCGTGTTTGCAATGAGCGAATTTTTTCTCCGCTTTTAGCCTTCAACTTCTCGACCGCGTCATCGCGAGCTTCTTTTGCCGCATGCGAGAGTTCAATTCGAGCATCCGTTTCGCTTATCCCCGGTGAAGTTGTTTGCTTGATGGCTTTGCAGGCGTAGACCGTGCACTGCACATGCCTAAAGAAGTAGTCTTTGATCGCCTTTTCCCACAATGCATAATTCTTGGCAGATGACATTTCCGCCGGCAACTCCGCAAAGGTATATCCGTCCTCGGGCTGATTGCTGAGTTGTAATACGTCAGGCTCGATTTTATTTGCCTTATCCCAGAGTGGATCGGGTACCTCATCCAAAATGTCAACCATGTACTGAACGTCCTCCCAATGATCGACCCCTGCCGTAGATTTTACATAGTGAATGGAGGACTGACTAAGAATCGCCGGGCGGTATACGGTTTTGTTCTTCCCGCCTGCAATCTTCGTTGGAACCAGGAACTTTTCAGTCACATCAGATGGCAGGATCGGCCTTGCGCCCGAGTCTTTCGTCGCACCACCTGAACCGGCGCCCAAGGTCCTGCCTGATCCGTCTTGCTTTGCCGATTTTCGCTTCTCCAACATGAGTTTTGAGATTTGATCTCGCGATAGGGGACCGCGCAAGAATGACAATGCCCAACGAGACTGAAAAATGGTCGGACCATCGTCATGAACGTTGTTCATTAGAAACACGCGATTGCCAAGCGCCGAAAGGGATCGTTCCATCGCCGGTCGATCAAATGCACTCCCCTGCTGCATCGATGCCCCCTCAAGGCCATCAAGGACTCGATCCTTGTCTCGCTGCGTTTGCAATCGGCCTAAGAACCAAGTCCCCATGTTCGACAGACCTTTGTAATCCAAATCGACCGGGTTTTGCGTTGCGAGCACGATTCCCAGCCCAAACGCCCGGGCTTGCTTCAACAAAGTTAGCATCGGCGGTTTGGATGGCGGCTTGGCCGATGGCGGAAAATATCCGTAGACTTCATCCATGTAAAAAATCGCCCGCAACGACCCGGTTCCCGGCTGAGCTCGCATCCACGCAAGCAACTCGCCAAGAAAGATAGTTACAAAAAACATTCGCTCGGAATCGTTCAAGTGAGCGATTGAGATAATCGACAATCGAGGCTTTCCTTCTGCATTATAAAGCAGCCCCTTGATATCCAACGCTTGACCTTCCAACCATCCGGCAAAAGACGGCGACGCGAGCAGGTTATTAAGACTCATCGATAACTTTGCACGATCCGCCGGCGAATAAAAAGAATCTAAATCGATTACCCCGATCTTCTTAATTGGCGGCGACTGGATTTGCCGAATCAGGTCCTCCAAACTGAGGTTGTTTCCGTTTCTCCATGCGTGATCAAAGATGTTGGAAAGTAAAATATGCTCGCGGCTCGTCAATGGGTCTGCATCGATACCAAGCAACGTCAACAATCCAGACGAAGCTGAAGCGACTCTCTCTCGCATCGTTTCGGCATCTTCGCGAACAGCAGGCGGCGGTGCATCGAAACTCTTGAGCACCGTAAGCGGTACTCCTATGTTACTGCCTGGCGTAAAGATAGTAATATCTGCTGAATCGCGATATCGTTGAACTCGGTCCGCCCCTTGGTGCCAATCACTGAGTCCTTTTCGCCATCGATTTGCCGTCTCGGCTGCAATTTCTTCAATCGGTTTGCCTTGTCTAGTCGCCTCTGCAGGCTCAATCCACTCTTGAAAATCGGAAGGTGCTAAATTAGGAAAAGCCAGCAACAAATTCCCCAGGTCACCTTTCGGGTCAATGCAAATTGCTGGTACGCCATCCATGGCCGCCTCCTCCAATAGACTAAGGCACAAGCCCGTTTTCCCGCTGCCCGTCATGCCCACACAGAGCGCGTGCGTTACCAGATCTTTCGAATCATAATTAACCAACTCATCAAGAAGCTTTCGGCCTCCGAGATCAAACTTCTTTCCCAAGTAAAAACTGCCAAGCTTTTCGTAATCCTGAACTGTAAGCATCGTTTATCTCGAGGAGTAAGGAGTAAGGAGTAAGGCAGTCTGAAATATACCAATCCGAAGCGTGAGTGAGGGAACTTCCCTCGCAATCGGAACACCGAATACTGAACACCGAATACTGAAATCTGAAATCTGAAATCTGAAATCTGAAATCTCAAATCTCAAATCTCAAATCTGAAATCTGAAATCTGAAATCTGAAAACTGAAAACTTATAAAACTTATTCATCTGCTACGTTTACATAAACTTTTAAGGCTGAATTGTCTTCGACTAGCAACCTCATCATTTCCTTGTAGCCGGACAATCCATTGACTGGGCTGGTAAGGATTTTGTGAATTACGCCAGGGAACATGACCTCGCCAAGAGCCAAGTCCTTGATTCCTGATTCAAAGTGCTCCCGGTTGGCGTTGACACTTCCGACTAGCAGTTTATTGCCAAGTACCCACTCAATGTTGATCTTGTCTGAGGGGACGGTTGTCAATTCTTTGCCGCCCGTGATACTTGTCCAGACCAGAACGCCATTGTGTCCCAACGCTTCCATCGCGTTGAACGCTATCTGAGACGACCCGGTTGCATCGATAATCAAATCTGCTTTCCCTACTTTTTTCGCTAGTTGTTCTAGCGTCGTTTGAGATGTCGCAATGTAGTTTGACTCCATCCCCTCAACAATGGAGCTCTTGAGATGTGGCCCTGCGGCTCGCGCGAGCGTGAACACCTCGAGTCCCTTGAGACGCAAAATCAATGTCGCAAGCAACCCAATCTGGCCTGCCCCAAGTACAAATGCTCGCTTCGGACTCCAAACTTTCATTCGCCGTTGGGCTTCGAAAGCCTGCTGAATGGCTTTCGCTGCGCAGCTCATCGGCTCCATTAGGACGTGCAAATTCTGAAGCCCTTTTGGTACGCGAACGATATAGTCCTCATGATCCACGAAGTACTCGGTCAAATATCCATGCAATAAATTGATTCCGCGTTCATAGTAAGTCTCTTCGCTCGTCATGTCGTAGGTCCCGATCGTATCGTAGATCGAGCCACCCGGGCGGCGAACTGTGGCGGTTACGAAGTCACCCACCTTGATGTTACGGACATTTGGCCCAATTTCTTTGACAACGCCAAACGACTCATGGCCCAAGACTAGGAAGTCATCGCTAGGAGGTGGGTTTCCGTAAAGTGCGTCATTGATTTCACGGTCCGTAGCATCCACACCGACCTTGAGAACCTTTACCAAAATCCCCTTGCCATTTGGGATTTTATCCAATGAAGGCATGGGAATATCTCGTTCGTGAACACTGTTGGGAGTACCGGGCCGAACGGCTATTGCTTTCATAAAGCTCTTCAGTTGCAATTGTGAGGGCAAGGAGTTTTCAAAAACGACGAATTGTACTCCTCGAAAAGCATTTGTCACAGCCGACATCCGCGAGATGAGCTTGCCTTCACCCTTGGGCTACAAATTCTGCGTTATTGTTCAATCGGAAAGCGTGGGCCGGCTTTGGTCCAATGGTTGCAATTTGGAGCTCCGTCCGATTACAATCGACGGCTTCTATAATATCTTCCCGCCAATATCCTTCCGGAAAATGATCGTGCTTGTATTCCGTTTACTGACTGCGGCTTTCGCCATTTGTTCGTGTGCTCAAATCGTCCATTCTCAAGAGGCAGGGTCGTCCAAACAACCCGCTGCGGTTCAGTCCAAGGCTGACACAAAGGCAGAGAAGCGTGCGTCAAGGGTTCGTGAAACCGGCGCCAAAGACAAACTCGACGCAAAGCACACCAAAACCGATTCTGTGCCTCCTGCCACAAGTGGCGAGGATTTTACTCCGTTTGGCATTTATGAAAACACGGCCCCACTTCCGGCAGCGATCGAGCCGATTGCTACGCAGCTTCCGTTGCCGATTCAAGCTGGCGACCGGATCATGTTGATCGGTAACACATTGCTCGAGCGATCGCAAGAGTTTGGTCGATTCGAGGCATATCTGCACCAGAAGTTCCCAACGCACAAGCTACAGGTACGCCACTTGGCTTGGTCCGCTGACACCGTCGACTTGCAACCACGACCCGCGAATTTTGCAAATACCAAGCAACATTTAACGCATGAACAGGCGGATGTCATTTTTGCGGCCTATGGATTCAACGAGTCCTTTGCAGGCGAAGCAGGCTTAAATGCGTTTCAAGCACATCTGAACGAGTTCTTAACCGACTTGAAGGGAAAGTCATACAACCGCAAATCGGCGCCTCGCGTTGTTCTGGTTTCCCCAATTGCGAACGAGAACGTTTCAAGCATCAATGCAGCGGACAAAAACAATGCG
Organism: Pirellula sp.; assembly: GCA_043744075.1. Lineage (GTDB taxonomy): Bacteria > Planctomycetota > Planctomycetia > Pirellulales > Pirellulaceae > JBKCUI01. The sequence continues at coordinate 5,771 of JAYTVL010000550.1, forward strand.
AACATCAAACAATATGTCATTGCGATGCGAGACGTAGCATCCTCGCAATCAGTGGGCTTCGTCGACGTTTTCACCGACACACGGCGGGAAATGGAGAGCCCGGGTTCTGACCTAACTATCAATGGCGTTCATCTCAATACTTTGGGTGATGAAGTTTTTTCACGGTCTTTGTTTCGCCGAGTGTTTGGAGAAGAACCACCCAAGGTGAGTGAGGAACTATTGAAAACGATTGTCGACAAGAATAGGCAATACTTTCGCCGTTTTCGACCGCTAAACACTTTCTATTACACAGGTGGCCGCAACAAGGATCACGGCTACCTCGATTTCCTACCTGCCATGCGCAATTTCGATCTTATGGTCGCGAATCGTGATCAAAGGATTTGGGAAATGGCCCAAGGCAATCCAGTTCCAGGGCTAGTCGAAGATTCCAATGTTCCGCCGCTTCCGCCAACGCCCCAGAGCCGCGGTGCGAACGAATGGCTTTCCGCCGAAGAAGAACAAAAAGCGTTTAAGATGGACCCGCGATTCGAAGTCAATCTTTTTGCGGGAGAAGAGCAATTCCCCGAAGTGGCAGCCCCAATTCAAATGCGTTGGGATAGTCGCGGCCGGCTTTGGGTCAGTTGTTCGACAACGTATCCTCATGTGTATCCTGGGAATGAACCGAACGACAAGCTGATCATTCTGGAAGACGTAGACGGCGACGGACGTGCCGACAAGTCAACTGTCTTTGCGGACAACCTGCACATTCCGCTCTCATTCGAGTTTGGCAATGGCGGAGTTTATATTTCGGATATGCCAAATTTGACCTTCCTTAAGGATACTAATGGAGATGACAAAGCTGATGTTCGTACGGCTTTACTCACAGGGTTTGGCACCGAGGATTCGCACCACGCATTGCACGATTTAACTTGGACTCCAGATGGCGATCTTATTTTTCGGGAGTCGATTTTCCATCATTCGCAAGTTGAAACGGCTTACGGGCCGGTTCGTCAACAGAATAGTGGATGGTTTCGCTTCTCTCCTCGTTCGCAACGTCTAATCAGCTTTGGAACTTACCCGAGCACGAACCCTTGGGGAGTGACATTTGACGACTGGGGGCAGCACGTTGCGAGTCATCCGATTTATGCTGCGGCATTTCATTCGCTCGATCCTGTTTACCCTCAGCAACATCCCGTTTCAAAGGAACTGCAGGCTTATTCCGGTACCTGCGGACATGAATTCGTAGACTTCTCGACGTTTCCAGATGAACTTCAAGGTGGTTTCATTAAGGTGCGGTACAAGCCGACGAATCGTGTCGAAATCCACAAGTGGAAAGAAGGCGAATTTGGGTACGAAGAAGAGTACGTTAGTGATCTCTTGTTTTCGACAAACTTAAGTTTCATTCCGGTCGATTTGCAGTTCGGTCCTCGTGGAGATTTATACGTTTGCGACTGGTACAACCCAGTCAAAGGGCACGCACAATATTCGCTGCGGGACGAACGACGAGATCGGCACTCTGGTCGCATATGGCGAATAACAACCAAGGGCAAACCTACTCAAGAACCACCGAAGATAGCAGAGGCGACCATTCCTGAATTGCTCGAATTGCTTAAACGCCCAGAGTATCGCACCCGTTACTGGTCGAAACGGGAATTGCGGGAACGGGAACCAGCAGTCGTACGTCGCAACCTGGATAAATGGATAAAGGAACTCAAACCGTCTGATTCACGTTACCGCCATCACCAAATGGAAGGCCTCTGGACATACCGTTGGCTAGGAGACGCAGACATTGCAAATGTCGCTTTGCCTGTGAACAGTGTTATGCAAAGATCCAAAGAACACTCTCACTCACCAAATCAGGATATAGATGCAACTCCCTCGGCGGTAACCACCCCGATTCAATTGCTTCGAGAACTGCTTGCATGCGAAGACAGGCACGCTAGAGCTGCCGCCACGCAACAATTGAGGTATTGGCATCCAATGTTGCACGACTCGAATGACTTGCTACGGAAATCGGCAAACGATCTAAATGGAATTGTACGTATGGAAGCGGCCATTGCTGCAACTTACGTTGGAACTCGCGATGCGTTCGAAGCGATGCGTGACGTTTTAAAGCAGCCAAGAAGCGGACACCTCGAGTATGCGATTAACTGTGCCTTAGGTTCCTATTCGCTACGTCCATTTTGGGAAAGCGATGGCAATTCAGACATTGCCAAGTTGCTGAAACAATCGCAACGAAAAGAAACCATTGTTGAACCGAAGCCAAATGCCGCGGATGCCGCATTCGATCGCCGCGAAAGTCTCAAAGTAGTTAAGATTTCGTGCGTGCCTGAAAGGATGCTTTTCAGCGTCAATCAGTTTGTTGTCAAGGTTGGGCAACCGGTCAAGCTCGTACTAACAAACCAGGACGCAACGGATCACAATCTTGTCATCGTAAAACCGGAAGCCTTAGCTGAAGTTGGAATGGCCGCTAATGAAATGGCCCGAGACCCTCTCAATGCGAACTCGGACTTCATCCCACCGCAAAAGAAATCGTTAATCTTGCATGCAACTCCCATGATCGGCCCCAACCGTTCTTCTCAAATAAGTGTGTTGCGATTTGAAGCACCGAAAGATCCTGGCGTGTATCCGTTTGTTTGCACGTTCCCTGGTCATTGGGTGGTCATGAACGGTGTGATGGTGGTCGCAAACGACTTAGCCGATGTGGAATCGATGTTGGCCGCTAGTCAACCCAAGGTTATACGTGAGTGGCAGATGCTGGATTTCAACGATTTCAAAACCAGCGCCGGTAAACCAACCGAAAACACTCTCATTTCAGGTATGCAAGCCTTTGTCAAAGCCAGGTGCAATCAATGTCACATGGTTGCCGGCCACGGTGTCAATTTGGGGCCGGATTTGCTTGAATCGATCAAAAAGTTACGAGGCGTTGATCTGCTAACGCAGATCATTGAACCATCAAGCAAGATTCATGAGAAGTTTCAAACCTACAAGTTCTTGACTTTAGATGGTCAAGCGCAAACGGGGGTCATCATGGCGGAGGATGATCATGTTTACAAGATCGCGACCAACCTGTTGACTCCAAATACACTTACTTCGATTGAAAAGAGGTTGGTGGAATTAAAAGAACTTTCTAAACTATCTGCGATGCCGACTGGACTTGTCAATGTTCTAACACGCGAGGAGATACTCGATCTATTGATCTTTGTCGAAGCCGGAGCGAATCTTCCAGCCCATTTACAGCACGGTCATGGTCATAAGCAAGATCACAAATAGCGTGCTTGGTTTATTAACTCCGTTGCCCCTTGCTCTGCCAAAAGGCTGGCTGCTTCGCGACCTAGCTGTTCCGCGAGTAGATACAGTTCTTTCTTGGGGAGCAACACAAGCGAGTTAAGAGCATGATCGGCAGCATGATTCACTTCGATCCTTTTTTTGCCATCCGGAGAAAACACCCTAGCTAGTAGTTGGATGGTCTCGTTGTGAACAACCACATTGCATGCAAGTGGAGCAAGGCATCCTGCTCGCATAGACCGAAGCAGTGACCGTTCTGCTAACACCGCGGCGTGTGATATCGGGTGATCTAGTTGCGACACAGCCTCAATAGTTTGAGAGTCATCGGAGCGTGTTTCTAGACCGAGGGCAGCTTGTCCGACTGCAGGAAGCATCTCATCGATTGAAAATTTCTGAGTAATTCGAGCTTGTAAGCCCAAGCGATGTAGGCCCGCAAAAGCTAGTAAAATCGCATCGTACTGGCCTTCGTCTAGTTTTCGAATTCGCGTGTCGACATTTCCACGGATATCTTTGACGATCAAGTCAGGTCGAAAATGCAAGAGGCTAGCTTTTCGGCGAGGCGAGCCGGTTCCAATATTTGAGCCAATTGGCAAATCAGCTAGTCGCATTCCGTTTGAAAGAAGGCAATCGGCCGTGTCCTCGCGCGGCGGGACTGCCGCCAATGTCAATTCCGGGATAACTTCGGTAGGTAGATCTTTTAGGCTGTGCACCGCCAGATCGCAACGATTGTCGAGTAAAGCCCTTTGAATTTCTTTGGTAAAAACTCCTTGACCACCAGATTCTCCGAGTGGCGTTGTAGAGACGTCGCCTGATGTGGTTATTTTGATTAGTTGAACCTGATGCCCAAGGGACTCAAGCGATTCCGAAATATATTCTGCCTGCCACAAAGCCAGGGCACTTTGGCGTGTGCCAAGTCGAATCAACATGCTAATCCCAATCGTAAAATTCCAACTTTAATTCGATGTGAATGGAAAACGTGCCACATTCGATCTCGGCAATCTGTGAAATCGTGATAATATAGCGTCCAAGTTCAAAACACGGTCCCATTTGGTGTGATGCTATTCCTTAATTTACTTTTCGCCCAGGCCGACACGCCTGCGGTATCTGAAACAGCGAAAGATCTCGCCAACTCTGCGGCCCAAATCGTGCCGATGGTAGCGCTGCGCCCTTGGTTGGATTTGCCAACGCTTATCTTGGCGAGCGTTGTTTTGCTAGTCCTCGCCATTGCTTCGTGGGTAGCAAACTACTTGACGCGTCGATCGAGTCCATCGATCAATCCGGCCTTGGTCGAGCGATTTGCGCTACGCCTCTGGTCGTGGTGGTTGATGTTTGCAATTTTGATTGCAGGATTGTTTCTTCGAGAGGTGGGAACGATAGTCCTGTTCGGGCTGGTTTCATTTTGGGCGTTTCGAGAGTTTATTACGATGACCCCAACGCGACGAGGTGACCATAGAGCCCTATTTTGGAGCTTGGTCGTTTTTACGCCATTGCAATACGTTTTGATTGGCTTGTCACCTTTGGGAATTGAATACCGGAACGGCAATAAGATCGATTTCTACGAAATCTACAGCATCATGATTCCCGTGTATGCATCCTTGTTTATTCCCGCTCGGATCGCGATGGCAGGCGATCACAAACGCTTTCTTGAACGCTCGGCCCAGATCCAGGCCGGGCTAATGATCTGCGTCTATTGCCTGTCTTTTGCACCAGCCTTGCTCTATTTGCAACTCAAAACTGCAGCTGGAACGCCTTGGACTGGAAGCAACGCCGGTTTGCTTTTTTTCTTTGTTCTAATCACTCAGATTTCAGACGTGTTCCAATGGGTCTGGGGACGGGTTGCGAACAAACGCATCATTGCTAAAGACGTCAGCAGCTCGAGAACTTGGGAAGGGTTGGTTGGCGGTGCACTATCAACTGGAATTGTTGGCGCAATTCTTTATTGGGTTACGCCCTACACGCCGTGGGAATCCGCATTCATGGCAATCGTTGTCGCGGCTCTGGGATTTGCAGGTGGGATGACGATGAGTGCGATCAAACGCGATCGAGGCGTACACGACTACGGCACGTTGGTACGTGGCCACGCAGGAGTTTTGGATCGCATTGATACCCTCTGTTTTTCCGCCCCGATTTTTTATCATTTGACCCGGTTCTTTTTTACGTGAGGTAACTCGATGGCCTGGATCGATACCCACGCACATTTGGCGGACAAGTCTCTTGCCAACCAACTTGATGGCGTGCTCTCGCGCGCTCAACAAGCGAGTGTGACTAAAGTGATATGCGTTGCGGTGGACGTTGAAACGTGCGATAAAGCAATTGCAATTGCTGAATCCAAGGATACTGTTTGGGCTTCTGTCGGCATACATCCAAACTACGCACATCAGGAGACGCCAACGGACTGGGATAGAATTGTTCAAATGACAGACCATCCGCGAGTCTGCGCATTGGGCGAAACCGGCTTAGACCGCCATTGGGATGATTGCCCTTTCGACATTCAACAAGCGAACTTCGAACGGCACTGGCAACTAAGTCGAAAAACCAATCTGCCACTCATTATTCATATGCGAGACTGCGAAGCGGAAATGCTGGAAGCTCTCGGACAGCAGGCGAAAAACGAACCGCTTAGAGGTGTCATGCATTCGTTTTCTGGGACAACGGAGACGGCGCAGAGATGTTTAGAATTCGGACTTTTCGTCAGTTTCGCCGGAATGCTGACTTACAAGAAATCCGAGGAGCTTCGCAAAACTGCGAAAACGATTCCGCTAAGTCGCATTCTGGTTGAAACCGATTGTCCGTATTTGACGCCAGAACCGAATCGTTCTCGCCGCCCAAATGAACCTTCTTTCGTGGTCCATACGGCGAAATGCTTGGCCGAAACCATCGGGATTTCCGTCAAGGAGCTTGCCGAAATCACGACAGATAACGCACAACGGCTGTTTTGGCGAATCATCTAAGGCGCCGCCTGGGCTGTGCGACAAATAGCAGTTTCGATATTTCTTTCTGATTTATTTCGAGTCCTTTTTGTTCCGAAGAACAATAGACTTAATCAATATCGCTAGCCCATCCGTTCGGGGCTCGCCCCCGACGGATGCGTTTTGGCGTACTACAAACAATAGGCCGTCCGAACTCCCGTTCCCCTCGGCTTTGCCCGCCTCCGGCGGGCAAACGGGCTGTTGATTTACTGCGAATTTGTCAAGCAATATCAGCCGCAGGGCCCACGGTTTAC
>JAYTVL010000551.1:0-12244 GCA_043744075.1 Pirellula sp.
GGTCTGAAACTCTGAAGCGTCCGAATATCGGCGACTGCATGAAAAGCAGTTGCGACTGCTGCGACGGCTTCGCGAACGAGACTTGTCAGAATTTCGGGCGCTATAGCAACGCGAGCATTGACAACGACCTCGATTGACTTCGACAAGCAGTTGGAGGCCAAAGACAAAACTGGCTCATCGAAACTACTGATCAAATTCGCAACGCCAAATTGCCCTCCCCATAGACCAATTGCTTTTAGGTGAGCTGTTTCAGCTGACTGCTTTGCGAAGTCCGATTGCAATTGTTCAATTAGTTTGATCAGAAACTTGTCCAAGTCAATTGGGCTCAGGGAACTCACCGCGATCTGCGAGTTCAGCCATCCAAGATCCGCTTCGCCTTGAGCGTAGATGTCGTAGTCTACGTCCATCACGCGACGACCGAACTCACCGCGTTGATCGAGAAACTCGCACAATGCGGCGAAACCCTCGCCCGTTTTAGCCGACATTCGCAAAATAGGACGCCCACCGAAGTCGCGATCCAGAAGGTCTGACAGCTCATCGATATCGGTGGACTTGAGTTCGTCAATTCGATTGATCACAACGAAGTCAGCTTCCTCAATTTGCTTGCGAAAAATGTACTCAGCTTGGGGTGAGAAGCCAGCTTTGGATGTTCCTCGCAAGATGCGAACGCCATGGCTTGGTTTGATGATCACGCCGTAGGGAGCGAAGTCGAATGGTTGTGAGTAGACTTGTTGGAGTGGACGAATGACGGTTGAGACCAGATCAGTGCAACTGCCGACGGGTTCTGCTAAGACAACATTGGGACGTTGGTCAGCGCTAAGTCTTTCTACCGTTGCGGTAAGTTCATTGAAGTTGCAACAAAAACAGGAGCCAGCAACTTCGCCAACCTCGAACCCTTGAGCACGCAATTGGCTCGTGTCTACTAGGTCGGTCGCTTGGTCGTTGGTAACGATAGCGACACGTTGCCCATGATCTTGATAGTGTCGGGCTAGTTTTGCAATGGTGGTGGTCTTGCCGGCGCCAAGAAAGCCGCCAAGCATCACAAATCGAGGAAGAATTGCTTCGTTCATGTTGTCGAAATATTTTTTGGTCTGAGAATGTGTTGGTGAAAGCCGCCGCCCGCAATAGCGCCGAAGACCGGCGCAATTATATACACAGTAAACCAACTTGGGTCAGCCAACCCTGGAATGGCTACTTGTCCCCAACCTGCTAAACATGCAAATAACCTAGGCCCGAAGTCGCGTGCTGGATTGAAACCGGCTTGTGTCAATGGTCCCAGAAAAGAGATTAACGCGGAAACAGTTAAGCCTATGAAAACGGGTGCGAGGTTGCTTTGAGGCCTAGCCTTGTTGCGAGGGTCTGTCAAAGAGAAAACGATCATTGCTAAAATCGCAGTGCCCAAAAACTCTGCCAGCCAAGCTTGATGATGGGAAAAGCTCATTCGAATTTTCTCATGCTGGACTGGGTCATAGGGCGAATTTCCAGCGGCGAGGCCTCCTGGATTTGGAAAATATTCACCGTAGCACATGGCAGTCACAATACTTCCCGGCTCTCCACGAATTACTTGCTTCTCGGTTTCTTTGGCCGCGATGAAGCCCGAGAAAAGAAAGAACAAAATGGCTGCTCCCGTGAACGCACCAATTGTTTGAGCGAAAACATATGGTAGGACGAGCCGCCACGGATGCTGCCCCCATACTGCGAACGCGACTGTCATTGCCGGATTGATATGCGCGCCGCTGATAGAATCAACAGCGAATATCGCCAGCATGATCGCGATCCCCCAAACAACTGCGACTTGCCAAACTCCGCTTTGGGCATTGAGCAAAACAGCCGCATGAACTGCTCCGCATCCGATCAATACGAGCAGCATTGTAGCGAACCATTCGGCGACCATAAGCCTCCAAACTGGGGGCGACGTATTTGTCATAGATTGTCTTAGAAGGGCTAGTATTCCGAAAAAGCGTTGCGCAAACTGTTCTTCGCCATGAGTATTGTAACGACTGGTAGGCTGCTTGTTCCGCGTGCAGAAGATCTTCAATTAGCATAAAATGAATTCTCCTGGTCGATCCCCGTCTTTCCATTTCCGAGAGCGAATTACGTCATGAAGCGAATCCTTTGGCTTTTACCTTGCATTGCATCCATCCTTTCCATTCCAACCGTGAGCGTTGGCCAAGAAAAAAAAGAGCCCACCAAACCATTGGCTAAGTCACCGCTTGACCTGCCAGTTTCGTCAGAAGGGCAGCCTGGCGTAGGACCACTTCGGCAAGCTGATTGGTTTCGCAATCTCTGGAATTCGAAGCGAAGGGGGTTTGCTGAATCAACCCAAAGTGATCAAGAATCATTGGTATTGCTTGGTGATTCGATCACTCAAGGATGGCCGAACCTCAATAAGTATTTTCCTGGAGTCAAAATTGCAAATCGTGGGATTAGCGGCGACACAACACGCGGGATGTTTATACGTCTTAAGGAGGACGTACTAGCCCTGAAACCTCGTGGCGTTGTCATGTTAATGGGGACGAACGATCTTGAGGAATTGGCTGAACCTGAGACCATAGCCAATAACGTCACTTCGATTTTGAAAGAATTGAAATCGCATAACAGTAAAATGCCCATCATCCTTTGCACGATTTTTCCAAGTTCCGAATCCAAGACACGACCCACAGTCAAAATCCAAGCAACCAACAAGCTGCTCGTTCAAGCAGCAAAAGGGGACGCTCAAATCACGGTCTTGGACACATTCAAACTTTACGCGAACGAGGCGGGTGATGCCAAGCTACAGGAATTCCCCGACTTGCTGCACCTAAACAAAGCAGGCTACGACAAATGGGCCGCTTCCTTGCGACCATTGTTGGCTACGCTTGGCTTCGTGGAAACGGAAGACGATAAGTTCGAAATCGAGACGGGGTATACGAGCCTCTTTAATGGCAAAGATCTGACTGGTTGGGAGTTTCGTGGTAAGGCACCAGCCGTAGAGCCAACTCGATTCGACGGAAAAACCATGTCTCCGGACGGACGATACGTTGCGATACACGGTCGACTGGTTGTGACGACTCCGCCTGAGGGAAGTAGGATTCAGCAGCTTTGGACCACGAAGGAGTTTCCGAAGAATTTCGTTTTGAAATTAGAGTTTCGAGCGACGCCTAACGCCGATAGTGGTGTTTTTATTCGTAAACCACAGCTTCAATGTCGAGACTACCCTCTGGCTGGCCCTTACAAGGAACTCAAAAAATATCGGGCTCAGGACTGGAACGAACTAGTCGTTAAGGTGGATGGAGGCGTTGCTCACTGCACTTGCAACGACGAAGTGTTAGAAGCGGCGATGAGCGTTCCAGCGACTGGACCAATCGGCCTCGAGGGTGATCGCGGTCAAATGGAATATCGACGAATACGTTTGCAGGAAAAGTAGGTCCCGCGTGCCGGGCGGGATCAACGTTGGTGATTTCACGCCCATCTTGTTTAACAATTTGTGCTAAATTCGGGTTTAGATTAAAAACCCGGATTTTTAGGACTAGAAATAGTCACGCCGTGTAGTATTATTCAATTGTCAGGAGTGTCCGCCCAACTCTTTGAAACTCGTTCCCCTCTCGTTCTAGTTAGTTTGACACTTTTTTAGGGTCGCTAAAGGGCTTTGTTTCCAAAGCCCTTTAGCGATCAGGAGACTTTTGAACATGTCGAATTCCTCTGTATTTGTAGTTGATGATGATGAAGGATCACGAAGTTCGATGGAGTGTCTTTTCGGCGTCCATGGGATCAACTGCTTAACTTTTGATTCTGCCGAAAAATTCTTGGAGGGTCGGACGGAACAGCCAATTGGTTGCATTGTTACCGACTTGAATATGCCTGGAATGTCGGGCTTGGACTTATACCAGAAGACACGGGAAATGGGGTGGTCGACCCCAACAATCATCCTCACGGCGTTCGGTGAAGTTGCGTCGTGTGTCCGAGCCCTAAAATCTGGCGTTCTTGACTACCTTGAAAAGCCAGTTCCGACAGAGTCGCTTATTACTCGTGTCAAGGAATGCTTGTCTGTCAGTCAGCAAAAACATGACCAAGAGCTTGCCAATCAGACGGCGAAACTCAAGTTGAAAAAGCTAACTAATAAGGAAAACGAGGTTCTCGAGTTGTTAGTCAAAGGCAATTCGATGAAAACCATTGCGTCCGAATTTGGGACAAGTTTTCAGGCAGTCTCAAGGCACCGCCAGCGCATTCTTGAAAAAATTGGTGTTGAGGGGGATGTCAATCTAGTTCGTTGGGTCCTTGACTATCGTCGTGCATCGGCTGCAAACTAGCCGTGACATCCAAAAACCTAAAGATTTTGCTTGTCGTTGTAATTGGTTGTCTATTTTGTTTTGGAAATGCACAACGCATTCGAAACCTTGGTGATCTCGCGCTGGCAATGGAGATCATCGATAGAGAATACGTAGAAAAACCAGGCAAAGGGAAACTCTATCAAGCCGCGATGAAGGGAATGATCGACTCGTTGGACCCTTACTCAAGCTATATTCCAATCGAGTCACTCAAGCCGTTTCAAGCTGTTTTCGAACAGGAATTTGGCGGACTTGGCGTCAGTCTTGATGGTCCACCAAGGCGGGAACGTTTTACAATAGTTGCCACGCTTTTCGATTCGCCAGCGTATCGAGCGGGAGTAAAGCCCGGAGATATCATTGTGAAGATCGACGGCGTCGAATCCGCAAAATCGGAAGTGGAAACGGTATCGAAAAAGCTTCGTGGCAAAGAAGGCACAGCGGTAACGCTGACCTTAGAGCGAATCAATGAATCTGAACCGATTGAGATCAAAATAGTTCGCGCTAGAATCGAGGTCGAGTCAGTGCTGGGTGACCGTCGTCGAATGAACGGAAGTTGGGAATATGCGATGGAGGAGGATCCCAGAATCGCATATATGCGAATTGAACTCTTTGGCGAAAAAACGACCGACGAATTAAAGACTGCGCTCGCTTCGGTTCGGAAAGATTGCAGAGGCTTGATCATTGACTTAAGAGACAACACAGGCGGACTGCTTGTCGCCGCAAAGGACATATGCGATATGTTTTTGGACGATGGAGAAATTGTCAGTACACGGGGCCGTGACGACCGAATCGATCAGCGATATAGCGCCCAGTTAGGAACAGAAATCCCCAACAGCGTGCCCATTGCAATTCTGATCAACGAACACTCTGCGAGTGCGAGCGAAGTGGTAGCTGGTTGTTTGCAAGATCGCGCCCGAGCCACTATCGTAGGAGACAGATCTTTTGGAAAGGGGAGCGTTCAAAACGTGATTCCATTGGATGCAGGATTTGCCGCAATGCGATTAACCACGGCCTATTATTATCCGCCAAGCGGTAGGCTCATTCATCGTAGGCTTAACGCAAAACCAGAGGATGTCTGGGGCGTTTCTCCCGATGAAGGATGCCAAGTGAAGATCGATGAAGAGGTTTTTTTGAAGTCGATCGAACGATTTCGCAAGCGGGCCAATCCAACGGAAAACAGTTTCAACAGACCTCCATCGACTGTTGATTCAGAGGATGCAAATAGCGAAAGAAACCGTGAGAAAGAATCGTTAGACCCAACATTAAAGGACGATCCTCAGCTTGAAAAAGCGGTATCGATTTTGAAGGCCAAAATAGGCATCTTGCCATAAATCACATTTGATCCAAAACGGTAAAACTGCAGGAACTGATCGCAATCTCTTTGCGTTGGCTTCACGCCCAATGGCACTCGTTTTGTAAATTTTTAGCCTCAATGCGCTAGTTTTGAGCCTCAATGCGCTAGCATGAGGGCCGGAATTGCAAGTGATTACTCGCCTTCCAGCCCGCACGCTAGTGCGTTGCGGCTCAAAGTGAGTCCCATTTGGCTTTCCGGCTCACGAACGGGCAGCATAAATTGAATGTGTAAGTCGATCGTAGTTCGACGACAGCCCGGCCAGTTTCTTTGTCTTCTTGAGTCGCCGGGAAACAGTGAAGCCTATGAGGTGTGAAATAGGGGCTTCGTTAAATTTATCAAGCATTGTTGCATTCTGAGAAGGATGCGTGAAGCGGGCGTATTCAAACTTAAGTGTTCAAGCGTGAAGTCTGCGAAAGTCGGCCAATCTCATCATTTGGTTCCGGTTGGTTGCTGGACCCCTATGATAGAGATTACAATCCCTGAATGCCACACGTTGAAGAATTATTGTCAGGCCGATCCAACTCATTACGTTCAGTCATAATGCGTGCCGGATTGTGGTGCCTAAGCCAACCTTATACTGCCGTGATTTGGGGCCGAAACCTTGCATATGACAAAGGTTGGAGAGCAATAGGGAAGTCCAGGGTGCCCGTGGTTTCGGTTGGAAACATAACTGCTGGTGGAACAGGCAAGACGCCGACGGTTGCAATGCTGGCTCGTTGGTTTCGAGATCGTCATATTCGAGTTGCCATACTTTCCCGGGGCTTCGGCGCCGGACTTGATGGCCGCAATGATGAAGCCAAGGAACTTGAGATCTTGCTCCCAGATGTACCTCACTTGCAGAAACCGGATAGGCTTTCATCGGCAGCCATAGCAACGGAGGAACTGGGAATGCAATTGCTGCTGTTAGATGACGGATTCCAGCATCGAAGAATTCATCGCGACTTGGAAATAGTTTTGCTTGATGCGCGAGAGCCATTTGGCTTTGGACATATGTTGCCTCGAGGCTTGTTGCGTGAACCACTGCGATCGCTTAGGCGGGCGGACATTGTTATGGCAACGCGTGCAGATCAAGTGGATTCGCAAAGTTTGGCGGAAATCCGCACTCGAGTACAGCGATACAATCCAAAGGCAGCGTGGCTTGAATCAGAGCATGCGCCGGTTCGGCTCAGAAATGCTGCAGGCGAGATCCGCTCAACGGACTGGCTTTGTGGCCTGAATGTTTTAGGAGCGTGCGGATTAGGAAACCCTACCGGTTTCATGCAAACGATCAGCGGTTGCGGAGCGAACTTGGTTGCCAGCATGACGTTTCCAGATCACCATAACTATACAGCGCACGACATTCAATCGCTAGAAAAGCAGGCGAGAGAGTGCGAGCCGAGTTGTGATGCCATTATTTGTACGGGCAAAGATCTTTCCAAAATCGACATGCCACGTATCGGGCAATTCGAGGTGTGGAGCTTAGACGTTGAGCTCAAAATTCGGACTGGAGCAGAGATCCTCGAAGAGTATCTTGAAAGAGTTGTCGCAGCTATTTCGAAGGAGTAATGGCGAGTGTGGCTAGGGTCTCCCAACAGAGTAGAACGGCACAGGCTGCCGTTCTACAATGGTCTTAAAATGGGCGTCGATCATAACTCGGGCCGCCACTCGACGTGCTGTATAGCCTAAAAACCTGAACGAACCGCCGCACAAGGCGGGCGGGATTCGAAATACCCCAGGCTTGCCCTGGGGATTTGTTATGCTTTGTGGCTAAACCAAGGCCGCCGCTCCTCGCACCATCTGACTATGCTAGAACCAGACTGTCCGAGTTAGGTCCGAGTGGCTCGTACACGTCTTCTACTTCTTTTTATTGAACACTTCAAATTCGAATGTGCCACCTTTCTCTGGAACGGTGAATTCGATTCCGCTCGTATCTGGCGACTGGAATTTGGGATCGAAGCTGGTTGGAGGTGGAGAACCTGACGCAATTGCTTCTGGCGTCATATCGCGAAGCGGCTCTGTAATTCCAACTCGATATTGACCGACCTTAGCGCCAGATCGTCCGTTCGTCAACATGATAATCTTGCCAGAACTATCGGAAGAGCCAGTCGCTGACAGCCCCGACCCTTTTGGAAGAAATGTAGCCGAAACATTGGTTAATGCTTTGCCATCTCGAACAACCTTTCCGGTCACGGGTACGACGGTCGGCCCCGCTTCTCCACACCCAACGACAAACATGAGAATACACGCGACACCCAAAAATCCTGCCGTACGCGATACGCAATCGATTCCGCCCCAAAAATGCAACATAAGCCAATCTCCAACAGACTTGTGAATCAAAATTAGTAGAAAGCGGCAATCAATCAAGTTGATCGCCGATTAGATATCAAAATGCAAACGAATGTTATTCGTTGCTGCTAACGACTTCTCCACCGTTCATCGAGCCAGTGGCGCGATACATTTGGAGATCGATGTTCTCCGAAACAAATCGCACAGATCCATCACCCATCGTGAACTGGCCGCCGCCCGTGTGGTTGCTTGCGTAGCTGTAGTTATTCACCCAGTCCCAATAAGGAGCAAATTGCGGGCTTGGACCTAGGTTTCCAAAATAATTTGCCCTAGGATTTGTCGCTCTATAGACCTTCAAATAGCTGTTAAGTGGTATCGCGCTCGTTGCAAGATTCACATTCACGCCATACCAAAACGTATGAGAGCATAATTCCGGGAGCGCTTCACCGATTGCGTAAGTGTTTGAAAGCCCGTCGGTAACATCTGCCATTCGTTTTCGATCTTTCGGATTGGCAGGGCGAACATTTTCATCGCGCACAAACATTCCATTGCCGCCATCAAGTCCGTTTGGAATACCACCAAGATTGTTCGAATACAAACTACCGAATGCCCAGTCTGAACCCACACAACCTTTGTAATTGGTACCACCAAATTCACCGTATACCGATGCCGGCGTCCATCGTCCAAGCCATTCCCGATCTCCGTACTTTCCATTATTGCCACTGCCGTCCGACGGACATCGAAATGCAGGTATTACAGTCTGGGCTATAGGAACGTTTACACTTGGAGCGCCGTTGACCTTCAATCCAACATTCCAATCGATCCTGTTGTACAAATTGGTTTGCTCAATCATTGGCAATATCATTCCCATCCATGAGCATTGACGCGAATTTCCATCTCCGGAATTTCCACCACTTCCACCAAATCCAGCTGCGCTCATCGAATAGTTGATAGGGAATTGACGATGGGTGTCATGATAATTGTGTAGTGCAAGTCCCAATTGTTTGCAGTTATTCGAACATTGCATACGACGAGCCGCTTCTCGAGCGGATTGAACTGCTGGCAGCAACAGTCCAACCAGGATGCCAATAATGGCGATAACGACTAAGAGTTCAACAAGAGTAAACCCGCTCCGCTTGTACAAATGGTGACGCATCATCTAACTCCGATAGGTAAAACAGAATAAATACCGGCAGGGAAACAGTCCGTACCGGAACACACGGTACATTCTAAATAGCATTAGGAACAATTGTCAATCCACAGAATCCGGCTAGTGCAACCTTTTTGTTACCATAACTCTAGAACTCGAATCTCAGTCGTTTTTAGCCCAACGGGCTTTAACATTTTAGCCCAGGGCAAAGCGCAGCGCCGCCCTGGGTACAGACCGAGCTCGGAGCCAATTGCCCTGAAGGGGCCGAACAGACACTCTCATATATACGACCGATCGCTACGAGTTTTGCCCCTTCAGGGCAATCGCGCGTTGGCGGACACCGAACCCAGGGCGGCGCTACGCTCTGCCCTGGGCTTCATTGTTGTTGCCCCATTCGGGGCGAATCGCAAAAGCCCAACGGAATGAAAAGCCAAACAAACGAATTGTAAAACATAGTCAAACCGGAAATTCCTTCCGGCGATGGGCGTGGGGAGCTTGCAAATTCAGCGACTCACACGCCCTTCGCGCCTCAGGGCGTGCCACCCGAATCGAAATCCCTTGATTTGATTGGTCCGAAAGTGAGCGTACAGGCGCAAAAAAAGCTCCCGGAAGTGAACGAGTCCTAGGGGGGCTGAGGACAAGAGCTACATTTCCGGGAGCAATTTCGAGCGGGCAATGGCAGCATCCGTGTGCATCACCCGCATGAACCCATTTTATTTTCCGCCAGGCAGCAGCACATCCATGTGCAGATGCCGTAGCGGGATTTGCAAGGTTTCGAAAGAGGAGACTTCTTTCAAGCCACGCAAATCCAACAAATTGGATCCAAGTATTTTCGTTTATTAAAGATCAGAATTTATTTCCACAAACGACTTTGGCCGTTGAGTTGTCGAAGCTCATCACTGCGACGGCGGTAAGATAGTCACGACCGCACCATCGGGTCAATCGCGATTTGCAAATTTTTGAATGTGGATTTCGACTTCCTTGCAAAAAGGTACGTGTGCATTGTAAATACGACTGTTAACCAACGACTCAATCAATGACAGCAATTGCTTTTTGCATTCTGGATTGCTCTGTAAGTGTCGGGCGGGGTACAATCGTTATGCTGAGATAGGCTTTCAGGCAATTGACTCACGGTTGGCACGTCAGTTGCGTATACTGTGAAGCACCGTAGCACGATGCGTACGCTTGTGAAGCAATCGAATACTAGTGTATTGTCAGAGTCAAAAATTAGGGTTCCCGGCATCACGCGGAGAGTGATGGTGCCGAGCATCGCAACCCGAAAACTAGAGTTTGACGCATCACTAGCTTGAGGATCGTGTTACAGAAGTACTGTTCTTGCCAATCAGTAAAGTCGCCTTAGACATTGCTGTTTGGTTGTTCATCACACAAGTAAGGGGATAGGATTCATTGGTCAGATTGGAAGAGCCGTCCGATAAACAGGTATGCTTTCGCTCGAAAGCAGCGTCTTCGCTAAGTCGCTTTGACCTGATGGATTCGGAAGGTCTTTTCTGCGACACGGACTGCGTTGGAAAAAGGGATCGAGCACGAGAATGAAGATTTTCGTCTTGTCAGCACGGTAGCAGTCCATGTACATCTCGATCATTCGATCGGGCCCAAAGTCCTTATCAAAAGGGGAAGACGACAACTTATGCAAATTTCAGGAAATTTTTCAGTCTCGGGAGTTGACGCTTCACGAACGGCCGGCAGGAGCAACGCTCCGCCTCAAACGGCTGCCACCGCGACGTCGCCAATTTCTACTCCTGTCGATCAACTTGATCTCTCGCCAGAAGCCTTGAGCTCATCCAGTTCACAGTCGTCCGGTGAAGTGTTCCGGGCGGACAAGGTAGCCAGCCTTCGGGAAGCAATTTCCCAAGGCAATTACGCTACAGACGAAAAGCTCTCGTCGGCCTTAGACAAACTGCTTGATCAGCTCGGTTGATTTACTTTAGCGATAGTCTAGCGAATTACTAAAATGGTTAAAAAGGGGACCTCTTGGTCTCCTTTTTTCGTTTTTATGGCTCAAAATACTTATCCCAAGCAAGTGTGATTCCCGAACCGGAATGGACCACTTTTGTTTCGCCGCGTCCACCGTTTCGTGCATCCAATTTAAATGTGGTTGACATCGAATTCGGAGCTTGCATCGGCTTGAAAAGCACGGGCACAAGTCCACTATTCGTCATAGGCGTTAAACTTCGTAGAACGTTCTGCCCCACCCCATGTAAATTACCTTGCCTGTTCATTTTTCCTGTCCCATGCTTCTTGACCAGTCGATCTAGATCGCCTGTCGGGAGATAGTTTCCCAGCACTAAGAGTCCAGTTCCGAATAGGGGCTGGTTGCTCCGGTCTCGTCAAGTACGCCCTCGAAAAGAGTTCGAGCGGACGAGTCGCCCCGAGCACGCAAATAATCCATCCGTAGAGCCGCAACTAGACGTGATGGAGGACAGCGATGCGAGGGCGTCCATGGACGGGATCGACCAGAGCAAATTTGTTGGCAGCCCCTTGCGGAGCAGACTGACTTTTAGGCAAACGAAACAACCAACCGAAAACAACGGAGTGGCGAGCCGCAAAGCATCGTCCCGTCTGATACTAGTGTCCTGCGTGGTTTTGCAAACGTTCAAGGGAGAATGAGAATGAAAAAATTATTGGCTCTTCCAGCGATTGCAGCGATGATGGCTGCATTCAATGCTGGTGCTGTTCAAGCTGCTTATAACGGCGCGATCAGCTATGAAAACTGCGGATGTAATGTTGTGGACTCGTGTGGTCCATCAACGTACACCGTGATGAAAACCGTCAAGAGAACCGTCTACGAACCAGAAACCGTTACCGGCACCAAGACCGTTAACCAAGTCGTATACGAAGACAAGACGGTAAACAGCGTTCGATACGAGCGAGAAACTCTTCAAAAAGAAGTTTCTTACTCGGTCAACGTTCCAGTTCGCGAAACACACACCGGTGTTAGCAACTATACCGTCAAACGACCTGTTTATGAAACGCACACAAGGCAAGTTACGTACAACGTATCGCGCCCAGTGTACGAAACACACAGCAAGGTCATCAACTACACAGTTTGCGTTCCAGTTCGCGAAACCCACGAGAAAGTGATCAACTACACGGTCAAACGACCTGTGTACGAAACACAATCCAAGGAAGTGAACTACACCGTGATGA
>JAYTVL010000552.1:0-3515 GCA_043744075.1 Pirellula sp.
TCAAGGTGGAGCCTTCGCGAAGCGAAGCAGCAGCCAATCAGAGCGGAGCGAGAGTGGCGGACCTTTACGCCGTGGTAAAATCAAAGCACAGCCGAGCTAACAGTCCCCATTCCTTCGCCAACAGTCCGGAGACCGGTACGTCATTACCTTTGGAAGTTACCCATGTAGCCCACAACTAGTGACCAGATTCCGAAAAAACGTGACATCGAGGCTGTATTTCGTCCGACCGATGCGAGTCGCTTGACCAAACAACTCTTTGATCCAGAGCCAATGCCTCAAAAAATCCTAGCCTGTGTGGTCAAACAGGGAGTATGCAGTTTGATTTAAGAAACTGGGTGAAAAACGCTTGTACTGCTTTTAGCTTGTGACATGAGCAATCGTTGATACGCAACTTGAATAATCAATTTTGCAATCGACGCTAGATCATCGTAGGTCGGTTCACAGCGAGCGAAGAGAGTGTCGCATAGTTCCTGTCTTACCCTTGGGTGTGAAAGCAAGGCGGGCAAATGCACACGCACTATGGATGGATCGCGAGACGAGATCGGCTCGTGCAGGCAATACTGTGCAACAATTCCAACAACCGAAATGCAAGTGGTAGAGGAGCTTGCTGTAGGCGGAAACAAGCCCTGTGCAGCGAGCTCTTTGAGTGCCAATTCAAACTCGTTCTTCTTGAAGTTGATTTTCACGTTCATAGTGTTGCTCCATCTGAATTAAGTTTTGCCAATGCATAGACGTCACCGTTAAGTAAACGCGTCTCCAGACAAAAATGGAAGTTGGAACAGAATGGAATGGTGGAGTGGCTTTGGATGTCAACAATTGTCATCACCGTATGGAAGCAGGTGGGCTACGCGAATGCGTTGCTGACCTGTTTTCATACGGCTTCAGTTGCAGTGAAAGAGAATGAGTGTCGACGCTGCGTTTTTGTCGACTCTCCATTCTCTTTCTGCCTTGCAGCGATCTGTTTATCGAAGCCGTGAGTGGTTCTGCGATGGGGAGACTGTCGATGAATGGAAAGGAGGGAAGCTGTCGTGTTCTGAGAACAGTTTGCAACAACAGTCACGACGTGGAGGCTGTCGGATTGAGCTTGTTACCAGTGGAGCTCGCTATTGATGCAAACCTGGGTTGGGAGTTAGCTCACGGGTTTTTGACTTTAGGCTTTGCCTTGGTGATTTAGGCAGTCTTGTTTTTCGGAAAAATGAACATAATTGCACACTCTTACTCCCGCGATATCCGCGTTAACAAGAGTGGCGAATTTTCCGCTTTGTGTCGCCTGCCAGTTCGAGCTACAATTGAAAAGCAACGATTTCCGCTAACGTTCGCCCGAACATTTCCACAGGTTCGATGGGCAGTGAGCATTGTTTAGGATGGTTCGGATATGGTTTCAATTCAAGTTGATGAAAAGACTGCAAAAGCCATCGAAATGGCTGCCACCATGGCGGGGTTGTCGGTCGCTGAATATGTAAGCTCATTGGTTTCAATCAGAAATACGTCTGCAACGAAGGATACCTTCGACTCCATCGAGAAACAGTTTCTGGAATTGAGCGTCGATGGACTCCTTCCCGGTGCTTTTTCTCGTGACGACATCTACTCCGACCATGATTGAATCTGGAAGTTAGATGCAAATTTTAGTCGATACAGGAGTCTTGCTTAGGGCTTTTGACAGTTCCTCCTCGCACCAACGCCCGATACTTCGAGCATTTCGATCGCTATGGGACAAGGGAGATGAGTTACTTACTTCTCACCAAAATATCGCGGAGTTTTGGAATGTCGCCACTCGCCCTTCGAGTGCTCGTGGTGGTTTCGGCTTGAAAGCATCTGAAGTCGAAAAACAGGTTGCAGTCATTGAGCGTTTAGGCAGCATCATAGCTTTTGATAACGCCTGCTACGCTGAATGGCGTCAGATTCTGGTCGCACAAAAAATCATTGGCGTGTCAGTGCATGACGCTCGCCTTGTTGCGATGATGAACTGTTATCAGATTGCCAATATCTTAACGCTTAATGCCGCTGATTTTCAGCGCTATCCGGACGTAGTGGTTTGGACGCCGTATGATGTGAAGTAGGTCTCGTCGATCATTAGTGTGAAGGATCGATACGATGGGTATAGCACCGGAAGATTCCGAGATCCAAGGCGATTTTTTTGGGAGGATGCAATTCGGTAGTATTCCGCGACGAGCTACTACGTTCGAATCTAGAACAACACGGAACATCTACTTTTTAGCTTGCTTTGACTGCCTCGTTTAACGCATCGGACAACTCCGTCTCCGTGGCCCCAGAACTTCCGATGTTTTCGTGTGCTTCAGCAAGCAGTCCGAGAAGATTTTTTGCAGCTTTGTTCCTTTTCGAGAGGTGACGGAGCGATACCCGGCGAATAGGTCATAATAAAAAGCTTCTGGTCGGTGGCAATCGGAGCTCCTTACCAGTTCTGATATCACTTCTCGTTGCGTGGGAGTGATGGCAGAGACGTTTTTTGCGACTGAATGGGTCGAAGTAGACATTGGGTGCTCTCGCCTTAGAAAATGGACGGCCTACATTCTAGCTTTTTGAATTACTAAGGCGAAACATTTTTTGTTCTAGGTGAAAGCATGGGATCTCAAGGGATCCCCATGGCTTTACGAGTTTGCAAGAGTTCTTATGACCATGGACTCATACATTACTCGAGACCAATTAAGTCGGGGGGCCTAGGGTTTGAGACTTTGCGAAGCTCAACCGGAACACCAACTCCGCGTGGAAAATCCTGTATTTTAGGTTGTTGTTCTACGTCTCCAATGCTTGGGAGACGAGGTAGTACGCCGTTGCTTGTTGCCATTTGGGCCACCAAAGAATTCACAGCTGATTCAGCGGATGGGAAGGCTCCCGAATCCACCAATTGTTTAACGTAGAGTTCGACGTTTCGGTGCAATGTGACGTTCATGGCTTAATTGTAGTATTTGGCAGGCGAGAAATCCAAAGCATTTGGAGAACCAATTTAGTCTAGGGGTTAGCGTACTGGTTCGGAGGATTGGACGAGGCTTCGAACTACGCGGAGGATGGTTTCCTTTTGGTACGACGATGCGTTGACGAAGATGGAAACCAATTCATCAACTTCCGAAAAGTGCCCCCGATTATGCCCCTGGTCGGAGCGGCAATTCTCGCATACACTGTGTTTTTCCACGCAGAATGGCGAAATACGCGGGACTGTTAATCCGTGTGTCGGTGGTTCGAGCCCACCCGGGGGAGCCTTAGTTTTTTCATCGGAAAAAACACCAAAAAGTTAACGCCGGACGACGAGAGATCGACGCCCGGCGTTTTTCGTTTATTCCCAACGTTTTCGGCCTTTTCCGCCTCCGCGACGCCCGCCCCAAATATCTCGGTTAGGAAAGCGAGATCTCGGGCCGCGACAGAAACCCGTGCCTTTTCTTCCGGCACCCCAGATCTCCACTGAGAACTCTCGAGATCTCCGTTTTCAAAGATGCGTTTGATTAACACAGCGGTATCGAATCCTAACGGCGAGAAACCTTCTCCAATTTTGGCCCTCC
>JAYTVL010000553.1:0-12214 GCA_043744075.1 Pirellula sp.
GGCGGCGGGATGCGGGGAATGCGGGAGAGTTTTTCGCCTTCGCTTCTTAGCTACAAATCTTAGCTACAAATCTTATTCACCAACCAGACGAGCTGGTTGGGGTCTCAATCCCGGACTCAGTAAAGTCGAACTTGAGTGACGGTAACAATCCGCGGGTAAAACTCCTGGGCATTTCACACTGGTTGCGACACCAAAACGATTTGCTTGCCAAGGTTTTTCCCCTGCAGCATTCCCAAGAAAGCCTGTGGAGCATTCTCCAATCCGTTAACGATACTTTCGCGATGTTGCAGCTTGCCCGTCCGAAGCCACTCGGCCAGTTGCGTGAGTCCCTCTTTGAACCGCGCGGCGTAGTCCAACACGAGAAACCCCTGAACCTTGGCTCGTTTCTCTATCAGTTTCCAAAGCAACCGAGGACCGTGTTCCGGCTCCGCGAGATTGTATTGCGAAATTTGGCCACAGACACAAACGCGAGCGTGAATATTGAGATGGTGAAAGGCCGCATCAGTAAGTTCACCGCCGACGTTATCGAAATAGACGTCGATTCCTGCTGGACACAATTCTTTCAGCTTAGCGAAATAGTTTTTCTCGTGGCGATAGTTGAACGCTGAATCGAAGCCCAGTTCGTCCGTTAGAAGTCGCACTTTTTCGTCTGTGCCAGCGACTCCGACCACGCGGCAACCTTGAAATTTTGCAATCTGGCCTGCAATGGAACCTACTGTAGGGATCAACGGAAAGAAAAAGCGTTCGAATCAACACTTGACCAGGGCCAGGAGCGGGAACTGGTGATTCGATAAGCTTGAAATCCGATTCCTTGGGCCAGCCGACAGGACGAGCGGCAAGGGTAAATTGGCGATTTATTTCACTCATCAACTAGTTAATCCAGAACGAGAAGAACGGAAGTTGTCCACCGAAGGACTCTGATAGGTCTTGCCATGCCTGCAAGTCTATTGTTTTACCCTTTTCCAAAAAGGACGCGACGCCTGTGCCTTGAATCCACAAAACCAGATCGAATTTTTTGGGTTGCGTAAATATCTTGCGGAGATTGATCCCAAGTTCAGGATGGAATTTACTGTTACTATTGTTGTTGAAGAGCACAAAAGCGTTGCCGCCCTCATATCCCCGCCAAAATGGAATCAGTTCTTTTCCTTGTAATACCAGTTCGGTCCGGTCAAGAACTTTTTCCCAGTTCTCACCCAAACGACCGCCCACTCGACCGGCTATCACAACAGAGTTTTGTGTTGGCCCAGGAAGCCATTCTCGGTCGTTATCTGTTTCTCTACTTATCCATTTCCAAGTGGTGCGGCTTAGTGCAACCACTTGTTCAAAATGACCAAGTGCATCCGTCATCCGTTTTGGCTCTATTACCTCAAAATTGATCACATGAATGAACGCAATGAGGTCGGCAAGTTGATTGCTTGACCAGTCCCTCTGTTCACCCTCCTCACGCAAGAACATGTAAGAATTAATCGGCTTTGAAAAAATCACATGTCCTGTCCGTTCGAATGCATCTTTCCAATCATGTGCTAAAACAATATTGACAGTTCCCAACATGACGTGGATGTATCCTCGGAGCCAAAGGACGTCTGCGTCATCAAACGCAATCGTTACCGAATTCCAAGCTTCACCCGCATTATTCCGATTGCCCGTTGCGCCAAACGCAACGATCGACGAAAGCGGGATGTTTCCGGCCATTTCACCGTCGCTATTGAGGTCCAGATTGATATGGTTAACATCAATGGGTAGCTTAATGCCGGAAAATCTGAACGGCTCTAAGGTCCTCTCTGATTTAAGCAGTCGCTGTTCAAATCGCTCGAAAATACCCCTTGCATCAGCGTACGAAATGGGTTCTGGATTGGTATTCCCTGTCTTAGGCAATAGCATGTTTCCAAGCGAGATACCGCGTTGCGGTTCCATGCCGAATCGATAGTAGTCTTGAGAAAGCCCTTCGAATGCTCTGATAAACTGGACAATGCCAAGCGCAGCGCGGACCGCTTCGTTTTTCGTATTTGCGGCCAGCTTGGCAGCTAAGTCGATTTCACCCTGAGCCGATCTAGCCTTTTTTAGGATCTCGCCAAGTTGAGAGGCGATTTCGTCGTCGGCATTTGTTTCAGTGTGTACCAGCATCACAAAAACAGTGATCAGTGCGCATTGAATTGTACGCCGAATGATAATCATTGTCTGCATTGGTCCTGCCTCCGAAGAAAGTTGAATGGGTGAAGATTATACTACTGCATCATGCGTCCATCTTCCATCGTATCACTTCTGAATATCCCTAGGTCGCTTATCCATGAATGGCCGCTCTCGCAGGTGATCTAGGAATAGGGTCAAGGGCTTTGGCATCTTGACGTTTTTCCTCACGCGAGCAATTTCCTTTTCGGCAAGATCCTTGTTTTCCTTGGCTTTTTCCGGTTTGCCTAGCGTTTCTTGCAGGTCAGACACTTGCCTCAAGGATTGGATCAAACCTACGCTGTAGACAGCGATATCGGAATACCTGCTCACAAGCTCTCGCTGAATCGCAATTGCCTCGTTTAACAACTCCTCTGCCCGGTTGTTTCGGCCAGCCATCATGCTGAGCTTCATTAACGTTGAGGCCTTAAGGGCCCGATACTCGGGCATCTGCGGATTCTCCTTCGATATTTCGTCGCAAATCGCAAGAGCTCGGGTACATCGTTGCTGGTCGACTGGGCGCATGGCTATGTTCTTGCTCAACGTGTCGGCCAACTCGTACTTGAAGGCTGCAGAATCTGCATGCGTCTTGCATAGCGACTCAAAGAGTTCAATGGAACGTCGCAGTACGTCGTCAGCCCGTGGCATATCCTTCATCATTCGGGCGATGCGCGACTCGTCCCGCAACGCGCGACCAAGTACAACTTGATACGAAACATTTTCGGGCGATTCCGTTGAAAGTTCTTTTAACAATGCAAGCGCCTCAGCATTGAACTCTGCTTCGCGTTTGATTCTTATCGCTTGGTCAATTGGCAACGATTCGCCTTGTGGAAATGGTCTAAATAACGGCGGACCTTTAGGCCGCGGTCGTGCGTCCGCTCCGAATCGAGTTCCTAGGGTTCCAATACTGTTGAGTAACTTCGCCAGTGCAAAGCGTCCCTCCGCTGATTTTTTGACCTCAATCGATTGTTCGAGCAGTCGACGCGCCTCGTTGTATTCGCTTTGCGCTTTGGGAATCTGTCCCCGTTTCGCAAACAGGGTAATTCGCTCGCTATGTATCGCTATCATTGGCAATACAATTTCAGCCTGATCCGGTTTCTGTTTGAGAATCGATTGAAAGGCGTCCATCGCTTTTTGATATGAAACCTCTGCTTGCTCAGTCTGACCGAGTTTGTGTTGGATATCAGCAACCCGTTGACGCCCAATGGCTGATTCGATGCGAAGATCTTTGGAATTCTCTTCGGAAAATTGATCGAAGAACTGAAGCAAAGATTCGAGCAATGCGACGTCAGCTTGACTGAGCGTTGCATCCGAGAACTCTCCTAATTCGCCCTCCTCCAAGTCGCTGCTAATAGCAATCGTGCTCCCGCGCGAAGCAATGTTACTCGTTATTTGATCGAAGGCTTTCATCGCAAGGTTTAGATTCTTTTCGGCTCTTGCTTGCTCTTGCTCCACTTGAGTTAGAGCAACCGTCTTTTCAGCAAATTGTTTACCGATTTCGCGGATGGAACGTTGCTGCTGGCGATTCCACACACCCAGTAAGCTTGCAATCAGTAGAAGTAACCCAAGGGTTGCCACCGTAAGTGTTGCGATCGCTGGATTGCGCCGCGCCCACCGTAGGAGCAATTCCGCGCGTGTCGATCTTTTTGCCATGATAGGCCGATCCTCGAGAAACCTACGCAGGTCGTCTTCGAACTCACACGCATGCTGATAGCGGTCTCCTGGTGCATAAGCACAGGCCTTGAGAGTAATGGTCTGTAAGTCAGGTGGTATGTTGGGTTGAATCGAACGAGGGTTGCGAATGATCGAGTTGCGCTCAGGATCAAGCAATCGCGACTTCGGGGACTCCATCGCGGGCTTGAGTGTTAATAACTCGAACAAGGTCAGGCCCAAGCTATAGATGTCGACGCGAGAATCACCCGTACCTGCGATTTGTTCGGGAGCCATATAACGTAGCGTTCCCAGGACTTCACCGGTTTGCGTCTCTCCATCGAGGTCCGTTCGACGAGCCAAGCCAAAATCGGTGATCCAGACGGTTCCTTCGCGATCAAGCAGCAAATTGGCTGGCTTGATATCGCGGTGCAACACCCGCTGATGATGAGCATAATGCAGTGCATTGGCCACATTCGCAATCGTCCTCGCGACGTTGCGAAAGTATTCGCGAGTTAGTTTCTGTTGAGTCGGAACTTTCGGAGAATTAGCATCGGTAGCTGAAAGTTCGTTGTTGTTATTTTCAACCATCACGATGGCGGCAGGGTTTACAATGACCGTCTCGGCGTCTTGCTCGATTGTCTTTTGTTGCGAAGCAGCGGTACTTGCAGCACTCGTCGAAGATGCAGTGCTAGTCACAGGCAACATGGTTTCAGAAGTCGATTTGTTTAGCATCCGTAGGGCTGCTTCTCCACTGTGTGTCGAACCGATCGAATGGTTCCTTAAGCATTCGATCACATCATGAAGTGTAACGCCATCGATCAGCTGCATCGCATAGTATTGCAAGCCGCGATCCTCACCGATCCCGTAGATAGGAACGATATTGGTATGATGCAAGCTGGCGGCGGCCTCTGCTTCTCGGCGAAAACGTGCGTTATGTTTGCTATTGCCGGAGATCAAACTGCTGATCACTTTCAAGGCGACGTGTCGGTTCAAAGAGCGTTGGATGGCTTCGTAGACGACACCCATACCGCCGCGACCGATCTCGCGTACGATTTCATAGTCACCAAGAGATTCGGGCTGACCGGTCGCAATCGCATGTCGAGCGTTGGAGTCTTCGGATCTTCGTTGCTCAGAGTCGTTGATCGAGACGCGTTCGACCAGAGCAATCGAAGGCAGAACAGAACGAATCAGGTCGGCATGTTCCGGAAAACGGAGTGCGTATTCGTCGATGGCCGGCTTCTCGCCAGCGCGCAATCGTTCCGAGTATTCCTCTGCGATGACTTCGACGGGGTGACGATCGTCGGTTTGCTTGGGGCTACTCATGGCAAATGTCGTCTGGAAGGAAGATGATTGAGGATTTCTGTTAGTTTAGCCGCTGCACGCACATAGCGATTGCTCGCTGCTGTTGGGGAAATGTCCAGCACCTCGGCGACTTGCTGATTGTTTAGGTGTTCAAAATGACGCATGGCTATCACTTCACGGTCGGTTTCGTTCATCGATTCCAGCGCCGATTGAAGTTGTTGGATTTCTTCTTCGCGAACCGCGGCTTGGCTTGGCGAAGTTATATCATCGAGCAAGAATCGAGCGATGGATATACTTGTTGTTTGGCCGAAAGGAGAGGAGTCCAGGGACATTTCTCGCTGTGCATTCCGCTTTTCACGCGTATGATTTCGATGGATGTCAATTAGTGTTTGAATCGTTTTTTGTCGAATCCAAACAAAGAATGATACCGGCGATCCTTCGATGAATTCATTGATTCGTCGCGAGATTTCGAAATAAGCTTCTTGAAGAACATCGGCGGGATCGATCCGACTACGAAGGAAAGGTGCGAGACGAAAAGCGACAATGCGTTCGAGCTTTTCTTGGTGCAACGCCAGCAGATCCGCCAATGCCTTTTGGCCGCCTTCGGCCAAAATCCTTCTTTCTTCTGATATGGAATGCTCGTGGGATTGGTCCATTTGTCAAACCGGTGTGATGACTGTTTTGTGATTTCGTGAAACGGTGGGCGCTAGCCTGGCTAGCCTAGTGGCACTCACTTTGTGATTCTGAGCCTCAATGCGCTAGCATGAGGGCCAGATTCGAGAGCGATTCCTAGCCTGCCAGCCCGCACGCTAGCGCGTTGCGGCTCAAGGTGAGTGCCATTGGGCGCTAGCGTCGGTCCTTATGCGACCCTTAAGTCTCTGGAATTATCGCATGCAACGCACTTCGAGGAAAGTGAAGACGGGTCAAAGTAATGGCATTCGGGTTAATCCTGAACAAACCGACACTTCTCGCTGAACGCCACTGCACCCCCGAGCTAGTCTCAGGGGACAGATAATTCCAGCGGCATAAAGCATAAAGCCGATGGCATGAATGAATGCCCCCGAGTTTATCTCGGGGGATTGTTACCGCCTCCCTAGGCGAGTAGCGACCTAAGGGTGTCGAGGCTGGACCAGATTGGTGCGAAAGCTTATCCTCTGAAATTGCCTCGAAGTCCATCGTAACCGGACTCGATTGCCGGGGATGAATTACGGGAGCTAGATCCAGTTGTCGGAGATGTCTTTAGAAGTGAATTTGCTCACCACGAAATCTTCGGCGGAACGGCTTATTGTCTTTGCTCGATACCCCTCGCCGGGATTTGCCAAGACACGATTGATTCCAACTTTAGGTGCGGAACGAGCGGCTCAGCTGCAACGACGACTCACAGAACATACGCTCAAGATCGGCATGGAATTTCAGGCTCGTCGGAAAGCCTTCGTTGATGTCCGATTCACTGGCTGTTCTCCAGTCGAAATGCAGGACTCATTTGGGCACGAGTGGTTCTCCTATCTACCGCAGTGTGATGGAGATCTTGGCGATAAACTGCATCATGCCACCGTCGAAGCGTTCGCCTCCGGAGCAACTAAAGTGGTTGTCATAGGAACGGATTGTCCGGATCTTGGTCCCGAGTTCCTTGAACAAGCATTCCGCGCTTTAAATCGATGTGACGTTGTGCTGGGCCCGGCCGCTGACGGAGGCTATACGCTGATTGGTATGAAAGCTCCCTGCCGCGAACTTTTTTTGAACATCGACTGGGGGACCGATCGAGTGCTGGCCCAAACACGAAGAGCCTGCTCCAATTTAAAGTATGCCGTTCAGCAGTTAGTAACGCTTTCGGATATCGACTATCCAGAGGATCTTCTGGTGTGTCGTCGACTTAGTCCAATATTTGACGATATTCTCCCTACTGCCATTCTCCCTACTGCCAGCAATACCCGCCTGATTTCAATTGTCATTCCAACTCTCAATGAGGCACAGCGATTGAAAGCAACATTAGCTCCGTTGCTTGGGCTTGAAAACATAGAAATAATCGTTGTGGACGGCGGTAGCAGCGACGGAACAATTGAGATTGCCAAGCAATTGAGTGTGCGTGTTATTTCATCGTCGAAAGGTCGCGGTCGCCAGATGAACGCGGGGGCCGCGTTGGCGTCTGGCGAAGTAATCCTGTTTCTGCACGCTGACACGCAACTCCCAACGGAGTTTGTAGATCATGTTTGGCAAGTACTGAATCAAGGATCGATCGCAGGAGCATTCCGATTGCGCATCGGCGGTCAATCCATTGGCAAGCGAATTGTAGAGTGGGGAACACAGTTGCGTTCAAGATGGCGTCAATTACCTTACGGAGATCAAGCCATTTTCGTCCGCGCTTCAGACTTTTATCGCATGCAAGGCTATCGCAACTTGCCCCTGATGGAAGACTACGAGTTTTGTCAAAGGTTTCGCCGACAAGGTCGAATCGCTTTAGCAAACGCGGAAGTGCAAACCTCGGATCGCAGATGGAAGAAGCTGGGAATTCTTCGGACTACGTTTAGGAACCAGTGCTGCATACTTGCATACCATTGCGGCATCCCTATCGGACGAATTGCAATGTATTATTACCATGGATCTTGGTTTTACGCATCGCAACCCAAAGGAGTAGTACAATGAAAGCGGTCATTCACATAGGTTCGGCTGTCCTCACGCTTCTATTTTTCGCTAGTCGTGTTTTGGGGGAACCGCCGTCCGAACTTGTGCCCTGGCTAACTGACCAGACATGGCAACGCGATGTGGACGGTCCAGTTCTATCGCTTGGAAGCCCCGGTGAGTTTGACGACACGCATATCTTTGCACCGACCGTCGCTCGGGAGAACGGTCAATACATGATGTGGTATTGCGGTTCGCGGGGCTTTGCGCACGATCTATCGCCGACCCGAACTCGAGATGAACGGGTCTTTAGCTTGGGACTCGCGACCAGCGACGATGGTCGTCAGTTCGTTCGGCACCAAGGGCCGGTTCAACAACTGGCAACACCTCGTTTGTCTATATTGACTCCAACTATCCTTCGCGATTCGAAGGGCAACGTGTTGCGAGAACAGGAAAAGATGCGGATGTGGTTTACGTCTGCCGGCATGGGAGGGGGCCAACCTCATGCAGTCCAGCAATCGATTAGCTCGGACGGAATCGAATGGACAGACGTCTCGCCGATCCAAATCTCGCGAGCGTACGCTCCGTCGGTCGTGAAGACAGACGGCGGTTACGAAATGTGGTATACACAACCGGGAGCTTATCCATGGAACATACGGCATGCAAAAAGTTCTGATGGAGACTCCTGGACATTGACCGACAAGCCCGTGCTCGAGGTTTCACAGCCTTGGGAGCATGATCTTCAGATCTATCCGTGCGTCCTGCGAGTGGATGGAATTTATCTTATGTGGTACGCCAGTTATCTTCAGAAGAATCATGAGACGACAGGTATTGGATTCGCTGCCAGCACGGACGGAGTGAACTGGCATAAGCACAGCGGCAATCCCGTACTACGACCGGACCCCTCAAGGCCATGGGAGTCTCATTACGTATCGAGTCATTCCGTCATGCAGTTGGATGACGGCAGCTTTAGGATTTGGTATGCAAGTCGAAAGCAGCCGCCGTTTTTGAATCTGTATTTCGCATTGAACACCGCTCGCTGGACCCGGCCAGCCACTCCCTGATCGAAATTAGTAGCGAAGAGCCGAAATTTTCGCGAAGCTGCAACCGAATACTCTAAGGAAATACGAATAAAATGACCGATCCCGTTTTCAAAAAATACACCGATCTTATCGAAGATGGTTCCGACTTGACTAGTATGATGCGCGATCAAGGAATCGAAATAAGTAATTGGTTGAGAACAGTTTCTGAATCGGAATCGATGCAGCTGCATGCTCCGTATACATGGACCTTAAAGGAGGTCGTCAACCATCTATCCGATTGCGAGCGGGTCTTTGCCTTTCGAGCATTGTGGATTGCGCGAGGCGGTACGATGCCAATGGTCTCGTTTGACGAGAATACGTTTTCGGAGCTTGCGCAGGCGAACGAGTTTTCGATTGCACGGTTGACGGCTGAATTCAGTTCGATTCGGCAGTCGACAGTCATGTTGTTCGAAAACTTGCCAGAGTCAGCCTGGCATAGTAGGGGGCAAGCTATGGGCCAAGACATATCTGTTCAGAAACAAGCGACGATCTTGCTAGGTCATGTGGCACACCATTGGCGAATTCTCAAGCAACGATTCTCATTCTGACCAAACGGCGAATTCGTTCCCGCTCGGGTCGAGGAATTGGAATCGCCGCCCGCCTGGAAATGAGAAGATAGGCTTGATAATAACACCTCCGGCTTCTTGAACTTTTGCGAGAGTTGATTCCAAGTTTTGGCTATAAAGAACTACCAGCACGCTGCCGGAATTTGTCAAAGCAGTTAAGTCAGAACGATAGAAACCGCCGTCAATTCCGGCATTGATAAAGCTGGCATAGTCAGGACCATAGTCGACGAATTGCCAATCGAACACTGTATTGAAAAAGCTTTTTGACGCCTCAATTGCAGAAGCTGGGATTTCGATGTAGTTGATTTTGTGGTGATTGCTCATTTGGTCTTAATTGGGTTGGGTTAGCTTATTTGCGAATTGCTTAACCCGCGTAGCGGCTGGCACTATAGCGAGGCTCGACGGTTTTCCTTCACGCCCGCGATCTCCGCTAATCGCTGCGATCGGTTAAACATTGCCCGCGATCGAGGCTTTAGGGCCTCGATCGGTTAAACATTCTTTGCGATCTAGGCTTTTTTACCTCGATCGGTTAAACATCACAATGCCAGCGCTCCAGAGACGCTGGTGATCGCTTCGCAGGCTTTCTCGATTTGTTTCCGGCAAACATCTAGGTGCGTAACAAGACGAATGCTTTGCGGGCCAAATGGTAGCGACAAGATCCCTTGTTGTTTCAGCAACGCAGAAAACTGTGCGGCAGTGCCCCATTCTTTGGCAACATGAAAGATGACGATATTGGAATCGGGCACTTCATCGCTGAGGCGAAGCGATTTGCATTGACTCACGGCTTTGGCTAACAACTTTGCGTGTTCATGGTCGTCCACCAAGCGTGCCATATGGTGTTCGAGAGCATAGAGAGCACCGGCCGCCAAGATGCCTATCTGTCTCATTCCACCTCCGAATAGCTTTCTGGCTCGGCGGGCTTTTGCGATGAATTCCCGAGAACCCGCCAAGCATGAGCCTACTGGCGCACCGAGTCCTTTGCTAAAACATACGCTCACTGACTCAAACGGTTCCGAGTATGCGTGCAGGGATACTCCCGTTGCAACTGAGGCGTTGAATAGTCTTGCACCGTCCAAGTGCGTCTTGAGTCCTTGGGAATGCGCCCATTCACACAGAGACTGAACGAGCGCTAGCGAGTAGATTTTGCCGGCGCCGCGATTGTGGGTGTTTTCAATACAAAGCAGCCGTGTACGGACCATATGTTCGTTCTCTGGTCGTACCGTTCCGACCAACTGCTCTAAGTCTAGCAGGCCGTTTTGGCCAGGAATGGTTTTGGCAACTAAGCCGCTGAGCTGAGCAAATGCACCTTGTTCGAAATTGTAAATATGGCATCCAGACTCGCAAATAAACTCGTCACCTGGGGTGCAATGGACTCGCAATGCGATTTGATTGGTCATCGTGCCGCTGGGCATGAAAATGGCTGCTTCTTTGCCGAGCAAGCGAGCGATGTGCTCCTGCAATTCAACGGCGGTTGGGTCGATATCGATGACATCGTCACCGACTGGAGCGTTCATCATCGCTTCCCACATTCCGGGCGTAGGTTTGGTAACGGTATCGCTGCGAAGATCTATGATTTGCATGGTATCCTGTATTTTTAGTTTGCCTAAAACCCTGAGTCCGATTGGGAATCGTGCATTGCGGGCTGTTGGGGGACCGAATAGAAGATTACTATAGTCTTTAAACTAATGCCTCATTACCGCCATAGGACCAAAAAATGAAGAATGCCTCGATCCAATCATTAATTGACTGCGGAACGAACCTGTATTTGGACTCGATTGATCCAACATTAGTAGCTCAAAACCTTGCCTGGGGAGCTGTCGGTGCTACTAGCAATCCGATTATCATTTCGGGGCTCATTCGAACAGGACGTTTTGACGAAGCCATCGTAAAGTATGTCGATCGAGGCCTAGACGATTCGGCGATCTGTTGGAGTATGACCAACGATTTAGTGAGCGAAGCACAACGAGAATTTCACCAAGTTTGGGTGCGTACTAAAGGGAACGCTGGTTGGGTCAGTTTTGAGCTCGACCCACTTTTGGAAGACCCAGCACTAAATATGCCGCATGCCGAACGAGTCGCCAACTACATTTCGCTAGGCAAAAAGTGGGCCGCCGGCCACGATAATCGAATGATCAAGGTACCGGCGACGCCAGCGGGGCTCGACGCGTTGGAGGAGTTGGCAGCGGCTGGAGTTACGCTCAACGTCACGTTGATCTTTACGATGCGGCAGTATGACCTTGCCCGAGATGCGGTTTGGCGCGGAGCGCAACGCCGCAAATCGCTAGACACTTTTAAAAGCGTCTACAGCATTTTTGTTTCGCGAATTGACCAATACACATCGGACAATTGCAAGCAGCTTTCATTTGAGGCTCAAGGCCATTACGGAATCCTCAATGCAAAAAGGATTTGGACTGCGAACCAAAAATTCTGGCGGGAGCATGCGACTCCCTTGCAACAGGAAATCATTTTTGCAAGCACCGGAACTAAAAACGCCGCAGATGTTCCTTGGAAATACGTTTCGGCACTTGCTGGTTCCGATATCCAAACCAATCCGCCCGATACGAACGTCGCGGTGGCAGGTAGCAGCCAAATCTTCACGCGGCAAGTAGACAAGATGATCGGCGATTCGATTGCCAAGGAGTTGGACGAAGCAGTGGACGTCTCGCACATGGAAAAAACGCTTATGGAACAAGGTGTTGCCAAGTTCGTTGCACCGCAGAAGCAGTTGATTCAGACCATTCAAGAAAAACGTGGAGCATTGTCTCGCGCTTAGCATCGAGCGGAAAATAACTGTGGGAACCCGTAGTGGACGAGGCTACGAGTCCC
>JAYTVL010000554.1:0-12132 GCA_043744075.1 Pirellula sp.
GCTAAGAGTTAGGGTCTGATAGTAGTGGACGAGGCGACGAGTCCCTGCGATTTGCGTCGCATACGGGACTCGTTGCCTCGTCCACTACCCTAATCTTTAGCTGTCCCAGACCACTAGCATTCCAATCAGTCGGTTTCACAACTTCGATGTCTTTCCGAATCAAAATATGGCGATTGCTGTTGCCCCGTGAATTAGGAAACGAAACAATCAGGATATTGCGAGAAATGGAATTGGGTCGTTTGGTTTCGAGGCAGTTAAGATGACTTTAAGAATATGGCACGTGCATGTGGCGTCATTCCTCATTGTGGCGGTCTCGCTCGGTGGCACCGTTTCCGGGCAAGATTGGTTAAAGCAGCTTGAAGCAAAACTCTTTCAGAAGCAACAAGAGTCCAAGGGCAAAGAAAAACCAGCCACTGCAGAAGAACAACCAGCGAAAGAGCCGGAACGTGAGCCACTCCGACTGCCAAGCGTTGACCCAGAGGGTCTGCAAGCGCCAGGACTGCTGAAACCCGCACAAGAAATCGAATCGCAAGAATTGCCCGCTCCCAAAGCCGAAACGAAAACACCAACGGTCAAGAAATCGGCCAAGTCAGCACCCTCCACGGGCGAAAGCTCGGCATCCAAGGCTAGCCGCACTGTCCCATCGCCATTCCCCAAAGCCACACCCAATAACACGACCACAAAACAAACAGCCGCGGGCGGCGGAGGTTTCCTGGGGTTAGACCTAGCTTCGATTCCTGGTGGTGGTTTTGGATTGGCGGTTTTGGAAGTAACGCGAGATTCCCCGGCCTGGAAGGCTGGATTTCGAATTGGCGACAAGATTATCGGCGTGTCAGGTCAGGCGGTCTCCACCGTTGATGCTTTTGCTGAACAGCTAGCCAGATTTGCTCCAGGTACGCCAATCAAGTTTCTGGTTGATCGTCGAGGAAAAAACGCCACTCTGATCGCGGTTCTTCAAGATAAAGAAATAGCCGGGCAGATTCATGGATCGATCCCAGGTACAGCTATAGACTTGGAAGCGAATCTCAATCCCGTCGCGGGTAGGAAGCCCGCACAAGCTTATTTTGGAGTGAACGTAAGTGACATGTCGGAAGCATATCGACGACAGTTCGGTATTCCAGCTTATCGCGGAGCATCAGTTACAGAAGTCGTTCCGAATTCACCAGCGCATTCGGCAGGCTTGAAACCCGGCGACTGCATCGTTGAGATTGAGGGAACGACAGTTCAGTCAGCCGATGTAGTGTTTGACGCTATTTCTCGATCGAAGCCTGGACAATTGATTTCGTTCTCTTTCTATAGAGGTCGTAATTTGAACAGCGCGAGCGTACCGCTTGCATCGAACACGGAAAGTAATGGCCGAACGCCGGTTTCTCCTGAGATGTTAACGCCGGAGTATGTTGCAGGCTTGCAAGGCGAATTGGAACGCGTTCACAGCGAATTGACTGAAACGCAAGCACGCGTGCAAGAGCTTGAAGCTCGCTTGCTACGCATGGAAAACAAGCGGTAGCTAGAAAGTACCCGTCACACTCCGTGTGACGGGTACTATAAAATCACAGCCTCGGAGTTTGCCACCCGATGGCCTGGTACCTTTCATCCTGCCACTCGGCTTAATGTGGCGGAAATCGCCTTATTGTGCTTAATTTTGCGGAATATTCTTCCAAAAACTCTAAAAGATCGTTAGGATACCGAAAACCCGTTATGGTCTGGGTATTAGTACGTCAGCGAAAAAATCGATAAAGAACGCCGTCGTAGACTATCAGAACAATGATGAGTTCAAAATCACTGAGGATTCTGATACAGAGTTTGGTGATAAAAGTAGAGGCAACGTCCTTATGCAGACCAAGCTTTCTGCTTCGAATGTCAAGTTTAATATGCCTGCTGTTAGAACTAGATTCGCGATATTGGGTAAGCATCATCTGGCAAGCGTACTCAACGACTCCCCAGAACTCTTTCTTCCATCAGAACGTATTCCCAATGGGACTCGAGTGATGTTGATTGGAAATGGCCAGAAAAAAGCGGTTTGGCGGAATGGTGATGTTGTTCTCAGTATTTCGCCCCTGTTAGATGGCCTCTGACATTGTCCTTCGCGAAGTGACAGTCGAATATAATGGATATGTTTATGCTTTTTTTGAAAGTCGATCATGGGTCGAACGAGTCGGCGAAGTGTATTGAGTCTTGGCGTAGCAGGTGGCATAGGTCTGTTTTCCGGTGGCAACGCTTTGGCTGCGATAACCTCTGCCAACGGACGTGCCAAGAACGTGCTGGTAATCCTGGAACAGGGTGGCTTGTCGCAAATGGATACTTGGGATCCCAAGCCTGACGCACCCGCCGACCACCGGAGCATCTATAAGCCGATCGCAACCAACGTAGCGGGAATCCAGTTCACGGAACTTCTTGCCAAGACAGCAAAAATTGCTGATAAACTATCCGTCATCCGCTCGATGCATCATAAAGTGAACACCGCCAACGGTCACCCGCTTGGTACGCGCTATGCGCTTTCGGGAGAGGTGCCAGGTGGACCAATTGAAATGCCTGATATTGGTTCCGTTGCCGCTCACACGATTGGGTCCCGATGTGATTATCTTCCACCCTACATCATGATTCCAGGGAATCATGAACAGGCCAAAGAGACTCGCCAAGGATTCTTGCCAGCCTCTGCTAAAGTCTTCAAAACCGGCGGCAAGAATTTGGCCGATCCGAATTGGAGCGTTCCCAATCTTGGTTTGTTGGCTGGTATCGACCAAAACCGATTTCGTGACCGTCGTGACCTCTTGAGTAATCTAAATGTGGGAATGGCTGCTGGTCAGGACGCGACTGCATACGCACTTACGCAACTCAGTTCGCAAGCCGCCGATTTGCTGACCAATCCCAAGACGCAGAAAGCATTTCAGCTGAGTGACGAGCCCAATTCCGTTCGTGATCGATACGGGCGAAGCCATCGTGGGCAATGTTATCTGCTCGGCAGAAGGATGATTGAAGCGGGCGTACGGTTTGTAACAGTGGACGTTCGCGAACCCGAGACAGAGCAAACACCGGGAGGCTCAAACATGAATTGGGATCACCACGACTACATCTACTCGACAGGTTCCTGCGGTACGATTCGAAATGCTGCTGGCGGCGAAGGTCGTTATGGGATCGGACATTGGGCCATGATGGGTAGCACGGATCAAGGGTTTGCCGCGTTGGTTCAGGATCTCGACGAGCGAGGATTGTTAGACGAGACGCTCGTTTGTTTCGTTACCGAATTTGGGCGGACGCCGCGCATGAACTTCTTTCAAGGACGAGATCACTGGGTTCACGGCTATTCGATTGTAATGGCGGGTGCTGGCGTCCCAGGCGGGCAAGTGGTTGGTTCAACCGATCGGGAAGGTGGTTACGTTCAAGATCGCCCCTATACCCCCGAAGATTATGCGGCCACAATTTACGCGAAGCTTGGTATCGACAAATCGAAACCCCTCCACACAAGTAGCAACCGCCCTATCTTCCTTGCTCACCAAGGTTCCCCTATTCCGGAAGTCTTTTAAGCTAAGTACCTATGCATAAGTTTCTTGGCACAACCACGTAGCAGCGTCTCTCCGCAGACGCTGAAAAATGCGAGTCTCGGAGAGAGGCTCGCCTACATGAGTTTAGACCCGCCTATTTGTGCATAGGTGCTTACGATTCCAATCTTGTGTTAACCCAACAGATCCCGCCAGTGAATCAAATGACATGCAATTCGAGTTTGTCGATTCTTATTGCCATCGCATTTTGCTGTACTGGGCGTTCGAATCCACCCGAGTTAACCTACTCGTCTCCGTTAGCCGTAGCTCCAGGACAGACGACAGAGCTGGTTTTTCATGGCAAGAACCTTGAGGAAGCCACTCAAGTTTGGACTGGTTTCAGTGCCGAAACTACTCTGATTCCTACTACCATGGATGGTAAATCATGTCACGCGGCGGTGAAGGTACCAAGCGACGTTGCTGTCGGCATCTATGCGGCTCGTATAGCATCTGTCACGGGCGTCTCCCATCCGATGATGTTAATGGTTGACGACTTGCCAAGTCTTAGCGAAGTCGGCAAGAATCATAGCCGAGAGACCGCGCAGATTGTGCTGTCGCCCAAGGCTGTGGACGGAGCTGGCGATGGTGTAGAAAGTGACTTCTATTGCATTGATGCGGCCCAAGGGCAATGGTTGACAATCGAAGTTGTAGCGTCGCGATTAGGCTACTCATTCGATGCAATCCTGCGAGTGCTCGATGAGAAAGGGAGGGAACTTGCGGTCGTAGATGATACTCCAGGACTTAACGGCGACTGTTGGATACGCTTCCAATCAACGCAACAGCAACGATATTTCATCGAAGTATACGACGCAACCTATTCAAGCAGCGCTCGGCATAAGTACCGATTGCGGGTTGGCGATTACCCGCTCGTGACGTCCGCATTGGCAGGTGCAGAACGACTCGTGAGTTCCTTGCCGAATATGAGGCTGATCGAGTCCCAGTCTAACAATAGCAAGGAAAGTTCATTGGTTGTCGAGGCTCCAACCACTATCCGCAGTGATTTTCGAAAAGCGGGTGACACTTACTATTATCGGCTTCCGTTGACGTCCGGTTCCCGTCGCAGAATTTGCGGTATCACACGTAGCATGGGATCGCCCGCCGATTTGTTGATCAAGGCGTTTGCCCCGGATGGGACATTGATTTCTACGACCGACGACAGTGGGTTGGACGAAGCGTCGTTCGAACTTCACGCAAAAATGGATGGTGAATACCTGCTTTGTGTCCATGAAATCAATGGTCGCTACGGTTCCGATTATTCGTTCAGAGTCGAAGTCACAGAATCACAACCGAGCTTTGAATTATCCGCGAAAGGGGAGCGTGTAATTATCGGACAAGGAGGCATCGGTTTGCTTCCTGTTGTGTGCAAGCGATCTGGGTACGACGGTCCCATTACGTTGCGAATCGACGACTCAGCAGCGCCGTACCGTTTGGAAGATAATGTGATCAAGACTGGGCAGAACAAAACCTTGCTCAAGATCGTTCCCTCCGGTGACTTGATGCCGGGAAATTTACGGATGATACGAATCACTGGAGACGGCGAAGGTGAAGGAGTTGTTGTATCAAGGCGCGTGAGCTTCGTTGACGAAGTTCGATTACTAAGTCCATCCTTGGCGTACCCGCCGGCAGAATTGTGGGACCAGCTAGCAGTGTCGATTGCAAAACCGCTGCCTGAATTTTTCGGGCTGCGTTTGGCAAGTAACCAAGTTCTTTTCCCGAGGATTGTGCGTGAATTGTACTATACAGTGTACTGTGTCGATCGGATCGACGGCTATTCGGAAGCGATCCATGTCGAGGCGGAGCTCCCGAACGGCTTCACGACATCCGGAAATGATAAACCAGTCGGCAATAGCAAGAACAATGAATACCGTTTTGAGCTTCGCGGTCCCGCAGAACTCCCGCTTGGCAAGCATCGGATATCCATTTCTGCTATTGGATCGTTCCAAGGACAAACCAAAGAAGTGAAGATTAGCGAGATTCCATTTCATGTGATTGATCCGCTGATTGTTTCGCTAGAATTATCCAATAGCGATTCGAAGCCGGGTAAAGTTGCCATCCGAGTCAAAGCAACACGTTTTGTACCTCGAGCTGGCGGCGACCGAAGAGAGATTATTTGTAAATGGAAAAATCGACCGGCTTGGTTAAGCGGCCCTGAATCATTTATTGTCGCTGCTGGCAAGAACGAAGCGGTTTTACGCATGTCGGTAATCGAAAGCAAAGACCATTCTGATCGAGTTGGACAGCTTGTGCTAATCGCGGAAACGTCTGTTAGTGATCAAACTGTCCAAGTGGAAAGCGAGCCCTTTGAACTCCGATATCCCGCACCGGACGAAACCAAATAGGACATGTGAAGCAAGTGACTCGAGCTCAACCCAAATCGAAATTCCGTACTTTGTCGCAGGTGTATTATTTTGGTTGTCGGCTCTTGATTGCCTTGAATGCAGTCTTATGGAGTGGCGTGTCTATGTTCGCGGACGAAGGACAAGCTGGGCTTCTTAAAACGGGGCCATCTTTTTTTCACGAAGTAATCCCAGCCCTTTCAAAACAAGGGTGCAGTTCGGGAGCATGCCATGGCTCACCAAATGGCAAGAATGGATTTCAGCTGAGCCTACGCGGGTACGATGCCCAGGCGGACAGTCGGACCATTATCCGGGAAGAGCTAGGGCGCCGAGTGGATCTTGTGACGCCGGAAAACAGTTTGTTGCTGCGCAAGCCGTTGATGCAAGTTCCTCACGGTGGCGGGAAAAAGCTACGTCAGACAGATCCGTGCTATGAAATTCTCCGTGGCTGGATTGCGCATAGTTGCCCGTTGGCCGAGCCAGCGTCGGTTTGCACCGGGATCAGGTTCGGACCAGCGGATGAATTATTACTAACACCTGACAACAACAAACAGCAATTGACTGTCTGGGCTGTTTTTGCCGACGGCACTCGAAAGGATGTTTCCAATCTAGCTGTCTATTCCAATTCCGATTTGGCAGTTGTCACGGTGACTGATCTGGGGTTGGTGACTGGAATGGGGCGTGGCCAGGCAGGCATTAGCGCTCGATTTTTAGAGCACTGGAGCACTCTCATTGTCACGTATGTCTCTGGTGATAATATGTCTTCTGTAGTCAGGCCGCAGCAACTGAATGAGGTAGACCATCTGGTCGACCAGCAGCTTGCAAAGCTCCATTTCGAACCTTCCGATCTATGTAACGACGAACATTTCGTCCGACGAGTTTACTTAGATGTCATTGGCCTACTGCCGACAATCGCTGAGGTCGAAGCATTTCTAAACGATAGATTTGACAACAAGCGGTCGAAGTTGATTGACGTGCTGCTCGATCGTCCTGAGTTCGGGCGGTTTTGGGCTTTAAAATGGGGTGATTTGCTTCGAATCAATAAACAGCAGGTCAGCGCCGCGGGAGTGCATAAATACAACCGATGGCTGGTGATGGCAATGGAAAAGAACATGCCCTATGACCAGTTCGCCAAAG
Organism: Pirellula sp.; assembly: GCA_043744075.1. Lineage (GTDB taxonomy): Bacteria > Planctomycetota > Planctomycetia > Pirellulales > Pirellulaceae > JBKCUI01. Next base: position 7,013 of record JAYTVL010000554.1, read on the forward strand.
AATTGTTATTATCGAATGGAAGCACGTTCGAGAATCCGCCTGCTAACTATTACCGCACGTCGAACACTCTCAACGACGCAACCGAGACGACAGCCCAAGTGTTTTTAGGAGCAAGGTTGGAATGTTGCAAGTGCCATAATCATCCCTTTGAGAAATGGACACAAGATAACTACTATGGATTTGCTGCCTTCTTCAATCGTATGCAGCGCAAGCCGAGCCGGAGAACGGATGAAGTGGTCATTTGGCAGGCTGACGAAGGCGAGGTCGTTCAGCCTCGTACAAATAAGAAAATGCGTCCTTGGCTGCCTGGACTTGGAAGCGTGGACAATGACGATTCGGGGGATCGCCGAATCGCCTTTGTGAACTGGCTGACTAGCCCCGACAACGAATTCTTTGCGGCGGTGGAAGTCAACCGAATCTGGAGTCATCTCATGGGGCGAGGGATTGTCGAGCCAGTGGACGACTTTCGCGACTCCAACCCGCCGAGCAATCCAAAGTTGCTTGCGGCCCTTGCGGCGGATTTCCGCGAACACGGTTTTGACCGTAAGCGGACGCTTCGCGTAATCTTGAATAGTCGCACCTATCAATCGAGCTCGGCGACAACACCCAGTAACCAAGACGACGAAAAGTACTTCTCGCACTACCGCCCACGGATGATGACTGCTGAGCAACTGTTGGATGCGATCGGAACATTCACTGAGCAGCCAGAGCTGTTTCGTGGGTTGCCAGTAGGAATGCGTGCAACGCAGCTTCCAAGTCCAGATGCCAATGTAGAGTTTCTGGAGGTGTTCGGGCAACCTAAACGCGATACTGTCTGTCAATGCGAGCGAGTCACGGAAGTAACGCTTTCCCAAGCTTTGCAAATCGCGAATGGCGAGCTATTGCACAAGAAATTGACTTCGCCGGACAGTCGATTGCAGCGATTGCTGGGCTCGGATCACAGTGACGAACAGATTGTCAATGAGTTGTACTTAGCGGCGTACGCACGCATGCCTACCGAAAAGGAGTTCCAAGTCGTCAACTCTCATTTTGCGAAGCGGAACAACCGAGAATTGGCCTTACAGGATTTTGCATGGGCGCTCATCAACTCAAATGAGTTTTTAATGCAGCATTGATGAGTGCAAGCTTTCGTTCCGATTGACCGACTAGGTCATCGCGAAAGACCTGGCTCATGCCTAACACCATCATCAATATCGTATTCTCGATCGATGAAAACGAAACCTCATGGAACGCCATTTGAATTCCGTGCACAGCAATGACGCAAAAACCGAGCACCGCTCCGCTACGGGCGTAGGGCGATGCTGTCGGGTGTTTCCATACAACCCAGCAGTTTCGAATCAGACTGATCGCCGCGATCAAATATAGAGTCCCCCCTATCAGGCCTAAGTCAACCACCAAGCTCAAATACGAATTGTGGTGGACGTAGCCGCGAATCGATTCCAGCCGAATATTAGTGGTCCGGTCATCGAGATAAGGGCGATTGTAGACTTGAAATTGATTGAAGCCAAAACCCGTGATAGGCGAGTCTTTGAACATTTGCATTGACACGTAAGCGAATGCACCTCGCATCTTCGTGCTCTCAAACGTTTCGGCTTCGGAATACTCCCGCTTGAACGCAACCAGACTGGGACCAAGCACCAGTCCACCGACGATAGCAGACATAAATAGAGTGCCGAGAGTCAGCGTTCGAGCTTTTCCTTGCAGGATTGTGGAGAGCAAAATGATGACAATAGCGCCAGTTGCCATCCAGACACTTCGCGTATACGTCAGCATGATCGCAAGCATGAAAAGGGGCGTCAATCCGATCGCCATCAACCAAGCCCATCGTTCTCGTGAGTAAATCCAAACCGGAAAAGTCCACAGAACAGCAAGACAGAAATTGAGACAAACACCTAGTCGCACCGACTGCAGCATAGGACCACGCGCGCGACCGAAATGGATTCCCAATTTCGGGTCTCCAATGTATTGAGGAAAAACCAGAGACCACTGTTTTGTTATCTCAAGAACGGCAGTCAGACTAAGGTAAACGCCAAAAAGCAAAATGACGGCAATCGCTGGCCAAAGAGTTCTTGGCCCCAAATCGGAATGGCGAATCAATACAAACAGGAACGCTGGCACCAAATAGCCGTTGAGCAAATGCATTACGGTCGATGGTTGGCCTACGAGTTCTTTCCCGATTGGCGTAGTCACTGTCCGGAGAATCAGCCATCCAAGGAACAAAAAGAGCCAAACGTCCGAGGCGGTCAGATTACGGAACCGTGTAAGTCGATTCCATGCGTCGTAAAAAAACTGACCGACTAGAGCGCACAGCCAAACTCTATCAACCGTGACCGACAGACCTCCAAGCTTTGCGGAAATGAATTCCGGAGGGAAGACACTGGTTGTCACAAGGAAAACCGCTGTGCCGGTAAGAATGTCGTGATAGCGCACCACCGCAATTGCCCAAACGACTGCAGCCAAGGCCATCAGCACCAATACCAATTCCACGAGTGGTCACTTTCAGACGGAGTTGCTTTGGTGTGCCCGCGGCTCACCGACTCGAGGAAATTATCGACTTTGGTCTAGCTCGAATTCGGAAATCCTCTTGGAATACACAATGCAACGTGTCGGACTACGAAACGCATACCCGAAAGACTTGATAATCATTGCAACCCGCATCGTTGGCACAAACGGTACTGGACTTGTAGTTTCTGCAATCAATTCCACTCGGCACCAAAGACTAAGTTGAAAAATGGAGCAACGATTCCAGCGAGTTCCGGACAGAAACCAGTCCCCAGCATTTTCCTATGTCAGCTTTTCACCGCGAAATTGGATTGACGCTCTATCGATGGGCAACTGCGCGAACGCGCGCCAAGTTGTCAGCCTCGTTCGCGCTTCAGAAAAACTTTCCGGCATCCGTCTTTTTCTACCACCGTGTTGCAACACATTCAATGAACGGATGGTCGATCCCAAAACGAAATTTTGAACGGCAGTTAGATTGGATCTTGAAAAATGCGTCGCCCGCTTCGTTGGATACCGTTTTTGATTCGCAAAGGCTGGGTACGCGCGCTGAGCCGATGGTAGCCATCACCTTTGATGATGGGTACGCAGAAAACTACGAACACGCATTTCCTGCTCTGATCGAACGAAGGATTCCATTCACTTATTTTGTTACGACTCACTTTGTTGAAACGGGTAAACCGTTCCCCCACGATGTCGCCTGCGGAGTGCCCTTACGCACCAACACGATCGAAGAAATAAAAGACTTAGCAGAAAACGGAGTCCAGATCGGCGCTCATTCCCATACGCATGTCGACTTTGGGCGACCGCTGAGTGACAAGGTTCTGAGAGCCGAAATCACGGATGTCAGAAAGCGGCTTCAAGACTGGACCGGTCAATCCATTGACTATTTTGCGTTTCCATATGGCCTCAAGCAGAACATTTCGCAAGAAGCGATCGATGTAGTGTTCGAGTCAGGTTTTAAGTCTTTTCTCAGCGCAGCTGGAGGTATGAATTGGCCCGGTCAGAAAGCAAATCATTTGCAACGAATCCACGGTGATCCTGGTATGGCGTCGATGAAGAATTGGTTGACCTTCGACCCTCGCAAGGTCCGAGCCAAGTGCCCAATTGAGTTCGACGTCCGAATCCTCAATTCGCAATGTGCGACGGCCTAGCACAATCTCATCCTTGGGATTTTTAAGGCAGATCATCATTAGAAAGTGCAACAAATGATTCCGTGTCATCAAAACACCAATTTTGAAACCAAAACAGCGTCCACGACGTCGATGCTCAGCGACGAACTCGTGCCAAATCCACAGAGACCGCTCAATGCACTCTTTGTTATCACTAGCATGCCAGTTGGTGGTGCGGAAACTCTCTTAGTAAATCTACTGAGAAGATTTCGTTCGTCGCACATCGTCCCGTCAGTCGCTTGCCTCAAAGAAAAAGGGCCGTTAGGCGAAGAGATCGCAAAGGAATTCAAACTCACAGAACACTGGCTCCAAAGCAAATATGACTTGCGAGTGCTGCCCTCACTAGCCAACCATATCCGAAAAGAGAAGATCGACGCAGTGATCAGTGTTGGCGCTGGGGACAAGATGTTTTGGGGGAGACTCGCAGCGAGATTCGCATCGGTTCCAGTCATTTGCAGTGCCTTGCATTCAACAGGTTGGCCCGACGGAGTTGGAAGAATGAATCGGTGGCTTACACCCATCACCGACGCATTCATCGCCGTCGCAAAGCAACACGGCCAATTCCTCGTCAACTTCGAAAAATTCCCAGCAAGTAAAGTCGCGGTTATTCCCAATGGGGTCGATACGCATCGATTTCGTCCCAATCATGAATCGAAGACACAAGTCCGAAAAGAGTTAGGTCTAGCGCCAGATACGCCGTTGGTCGGAATCGTCGCTGCTTTGCGACCAGAAAAGAACCATGCACTATTTCTGAACGCAGCCAGCAGAGTAATTAAGAAGATTCCGAATGCTCACTTTGTGATCGTCGGTGACGGACCTGAAAGAAACAACATCGAGAGAACCATTGCTGCCTTGAGCCTCGGAGAGAGCGTAACTTTGCTAGGGACTAGATCCGACACCCCGAGTTTGTTGGCCGCCATGGATGTCTTCGCGTTAACCAGCCATAACGAAGCGAGTCCAGTATCGATTCTTGAAGCGTTGTCATGTGGTGTACCTGTAGTCAGTACTCGAGTCGGCTCCGTCGTTGAATCTGTCCATGATCAATGGAATGGTTTTACAGTGGAGCCTGGCGACGTCGACGCAGTCGCCGAACGGGTTCAATACTTGCTCATGAACAAGGAAACAGCGGAAACGATGGGAAACAATGGGCGTGAGCACGTCCAAACGCATGGTTCTTTAGAAACCATGGTCCGAATGTACGAACACCTTATCCATAGTATCTTTGATCGCAAAACAAATCGGATACAATAACCGCAGCTAGTTTAACCGGCGAAGCCGCGGGCGCCGTGACCTTGAGCCGCATGCGCTAGCCGCGTTAGGCGAGCGGCAGAATGGAATATACCAGGGGAGTGGGTGGCACGCTCAGAGGCTGTGATTTTATAGTACCCATCACGCTCCGCGTGATGTCCGCAGTTCAAAAACCTTTGGTTTTTGAGGAAACGTCACACG
>JAYTVL010000555.1:0-12102 GCA_043744075.1 Pirellula sp.
GAATTTGTCAAGCAATATCAGCCGCAGGGCGCTAGCCCACGGTTTACGGCAAAGAACCGGACGCTAGCGCGTTCCGGCTAATTAAATCAACAGCCCGCAAGCTGGCAGGAGAGCGATATGAATTGACTTGTGGGGTATAAAAAGGCTTCCAGCCTGTCACTTTTTGATTGACAGGCTGGAAGCCTATCCTACTGATTGATCGAACGATCCGTAGTCTTAGCTTTCCAGGGAAAACGAACGTGGCCATTGTTGGTACGCTTCCCAATATGTTTTCTTTAGGGCGATCTCATCATCTTCTGCTGTTGGCTGCACACGCCCGTTAACGTCGATCGCCCGCGACACGATAACGTGTTTTCCCGGCGACAGTGGTCCAAGATCACTTGAGAAGAATGTCCATCCATACTTCGAACGCGATTCGTCTCGCAACTTGGCTGCCTGCCATGGACCTTCGTCGACTTTTAACTCAACTTTAGCGATTCCCGTACCATCATCCCAGGCGACTCCAAATGCTTTTGAAGGCACCTTGCCACCGTTTGTGGACTGGCGAGTTACCCTCGCCACAACACTCTTGAGTTGGATACGTGTAACAGATGATTCTACGTATACAACCTCGTCTCCGAGTCGCTCGCCGCGTACTGTAACGTAATCCCGTGCCATGTATTTGCCCATGTATCGCCGGTCGCGACATTCGATCCGTGTCAGCCATTTGACGTTGGCAATGCCGTACCATCCAGGCACAATCAATCGAATAGGTGCTCCGTTGCGATGCTCGATCGGTTGGCCATTGCGTTCATAGGCCAACAGAATTTCTGGACGCTGTGCGTCGGTCACTGACATGCTCCGCCCAAATGGGACTTCAATTTTCAGCTCTCGTTTAGTGCCTGGACGCAAAACTTCTTCCTGCTTGTCTTCACCGAAAAAAACGATTTCTGTTACTGCCGGATCGATTCCGCATTCTTTTAGAAGCGGAGCCAGCGGGGTTCCTCCCCAGCGATTGTTACAAACCGCATTCATGAATCCGGGATTGGATCCATTCCCAGCGCATTCGAGTGTCATTACCACCTCTGCTTTAGGTAATGCCTTCAATTCGTCGACCGTGAATTTCTTTGAGTGTTTGACCATTCCGCCGATCTCAAGCCGATAATCCTTGAGCTCGAATTTGGGTATCCCGTAATGTTGTACGGAATAGACCTGATCTTGCGGAGTCAGCCAACTGTCGAGTGCCTCCCAGTCCAGTCGATTGGGTGGAGTCCGAGGTTCATCGAGAAATGGAACCAATTCACCTTCGCCGGCTTCTTGTGAAAATAGTTGGGAAGCATGAGACAACCACGCCATAAAGCCAACCGAAGATATGGCAGTTTGTTTTAACGCTTCGCGTCGAGTCGCTTGAAAGGTCATGATTGGAGTCCTGAAGGAGGAAATAGGAAGTGAATTAGGGCTTGGAGGTAATTGGTTGCAATCGGATATCCAGGGTTGTCGTCTCGCCTGCTACGACTTGAATGGTTTGCCGAATGCGAAGATCGCCTGCCGGGTGAACCGCGTCGAATCGATATTCGCCTGCGGGGACGTTCTTCATATGGAATTTACCATCGGCTGCCGTGACTTGATACCAAGGATGATCGAATACGAAAATCCATGATTGCATTGCGGTATGAAATACACAATCGATCCGATATGGCTGACTAATTCCACCAGCAGCGTTGAACGTCTCGGTGTGTTCACTGCCAACTGGCATAGACACATTGAACGATTGTTTAGGATGAGACGTTCTCACGTTGTGGGTGTGGTCATCGTTATTAAGAAAACGCACACGGTCGCCGGCCCTGATCGCTGTCGTCTCGGGTGTGAATTGAAAATCCTTTTGATCTACGACTGCTGTGACTGGCTCACGCTTTTCGTCCGGTCCCTTAAGTCCACGCTTCGAAATCGCCACAACCGCCTCCGCCAGTTCGCCGGACTTTAGGTTGCGAATGTAGTAGCGTCCCAAACGCCATGGACGCTGAGGGTCGGCGATGTATTTGACTGTTCCTTGAATGGATCCAGTTGTTAACGGGGAATCCGCTACATTCTCTTGGCCTACCCCACCTACCCACAAGACGGGAAGCATCAACATGAAAAACGAAATCGTAGCCAATTGATTTTTTTCAATACCAAACGTAAGCTTGCAAACCAACGATGGAAAAAAAATGAAGTTCACGAAAACGTCTCCGGGGTGCAAGCTGCGAACTTATCCAACGACAAGGCGTTTTTGAAAATGGCCTTCGTTGATCGTTGGTCGTTCGATTCTGCCTTTATGGTTGTAGGTCAATCGCATGTTGTCCAAGCCCATCAACCAGAGGATCGATGCATGTATGTCATGCACATGCATCTTGTCTTCAACTGCGTAAAGTCCTAACTCGTCCGTAGCACCGATGGCTTGGCCTCCTTTGACTCCGCCGCCGGCCATCCAAATCGAGAAGCCTGTAGGATTATGATCTCGGCCGTCCCCCTTTTCACTCATAGGCGTTCGCCCAAACTCACCACCCCAAATCACTAAGGTCTCGTCTAACAAACCACGCTGCTTCAGATCTTTCAATAACCCGGCAACAGGCTTGTCCATTGCACGGCAGAGACTCGAGTGATTCTTTTCAATCCCAGAATGCGAGTCCCATTTGCTACCTGTTCCGTTGTAAAGCTGAATGAACCGAACGCCGCGTTCGACCATGCGACGCGCGAGCAGGCAATTCCGCCCAAAGGTTTCCGTTTCTTTCTGATCGAGACCATACATCTTTTCCGTATTCGCTGATTCTTGGGATAGGTCCAAGGCCTCGGGAGCTTGTGCCTGCATTCGGAATGCGAGTTCATAACTGCGAATTCGCGCATCGAGTTCAGTCTGCTGCGGATGCTTCATTGCATACGATTGATTGAACTGCTTAAGCAATTCGAGCTTGGATTCCAATCGGCTGCCTGTTTGGCCCGGTGGGAAATGCAGGTTGGGTATCGGCTCGGTGTCGGTTCCATTAATGCGAACTCCTTGGTGGGACGCAGGCATGAAACCGCTACCCCAATTGCGAGGCCCATTGACTGGACGCCCAGAGTTATCGCACATGACTACGAAGGAAGGCAGGTTTTCGTTGGCTGACCCCAGCCCGTATTGAATCCAAGAGCCCAATGACGGCCGACCCGCGAAGTTGATACACGTATTCATCTGGCAAACGCCGCCAGCATGATTGATTCCATTTGTCCAGCACGAACGAATCACGGCTATATCGTCCATGCACTCGCCAATGTTTGGTATCCAATCGGATGCCATCATTCCGCTTTGGCCATGTTGGGTCCACTGTCGCGGACACGCAAGCAGTGGTGAGCCCTTTTCGCCCATCGCCGTAATGGGTTCGCGAAAGCTGCCTGGCAGGGGCTTTCCTGCAAGTTTATTTAGCAACGGTTTCGGGTCCACCAAATCCAAGTGGCTCGGTCCGCCTTCCATAAACAACCATATCACGCTCTTTGCACGAGGACGATGATGCAGTTCTGCGGACACGTTCCCCGCCAACATCCAATTCAGCGCGACAGACCCAAGGCCCATACCGCTGTGTTGCAGCCATTCCCTGCGCGATGAGCTCGACAAGTTTTCGATTGCGGACGACATGTCACTCCAAGTATAGAAATTGGTTGGAATTCAACAGAATATGACAGAAGTCAGATAATTTTTTCGGATCGATGAGCTCCGAGTCTTCGCCAAATCCGAGAGTTACAAACTGTCTCGCTTTTTCAAGTTCAGTCGCATTGGGCTCGGTACCCCAAGTCCATCGAAACGCATTGCGCAGTGTCTGGCCAGGTTCCGATTCCTCTTTCAAAAGCTTTTGCGCCAATTTGTCAGCTTGGCCTAATGCGTACTTGCCGTTCAACAACATCAATGATTGAATTGGCGTCGTAGTCGTATCTCGAAGGGAGACGCTTTGTAGACCATTCGCGATATCAAAACCATGAAGAAAAGTGTCATTTTGATTGCGTAAGCTCTTCACAAACAACGACCGTCGCGGCTTGTCCTCGCTCACGCTCGGCCCTCCCGCTTGGGGTGACAGTTCGCCGCTTGCCGCCAGCATCGCATCGCGGATCTGCTCGGCCTGAAGTCGACGAACACGAGCACGCCAAAGAAGCCGTTCTGCGGGATCAATTGTTTGATACCGGATGGCTTGTGGGTGTCGCGATGATTGTTTCCAAGTGGCAGAAAGGAGGATTTGCTTGTGTAGCTTTTTGAAACTCCATCCCTGCTCTATAAAGGTTGCGACAAGCCAGTCGAGTAGCTCTGGGTGTGTTGGAGAATCCCCCATATGACCAAAGTCGTTGGAGGTCGACACGATTCCCTGGCCGAAGTGCTGTTGCCAAATTCGATTCACAATCACACGTGTTGTGAGCGGGTTGCGAGGATCTCCGATCCATCGAGCCAATGCTGTGCGACGACCCGTCGTCCCCTCTCGCACCTGCATCTCGGAAACGTTCGGCATCTCGGACAAGTTCGGCAATTCATGCACGCCCGACAAAACTTCAAGAAATCCTGGGAGTATAGGTTGCCGACGTGAATCATCTGGATTCAGCGTTGGTGATATTAGACCGGGAAAGTCGGTGACAGTCATGACGTCAGGAAGTGGCTTCGGTTTGAGGTGATCATAGTTCGCGAGATCCTTTAGCAGTGCTTCATGCCTGGTCGTATCCTCTTTCTTCATCGTCTTGTAGGGGCCGCCACCTTCTTCCAAATACTGTCGCGAAACCAAATAAGCCATTTGGTTTTGCCACGATGTGCGCTCGTTCGTCGGCATATGAAAACAAGCTTGAATGTCCAACGGAAACTTATCGACAGTCGAAATCCACTTGCGCTTCTCATACGGTTCCAGCAAATCAGCGATTTGTTGACGGACGGAATGTGTCGCCTTTTCCCAATTCGCAATTTTCTCCTGATACGCTTGTTTGTCCGCAGCCGTCGCAGCAACTAAGTCGTCGCGCCAGCAAACCGGCTCAAAGCAGGCCCGCAGTTTGAAGTAGTCTTTCTGCGGGATCGGATCGAATTTGTGTTGATGGCACCGCGCGCAGGCAACACTCATACCTAGGAACACGTCTCCGGCAACATCGGTCATCTCGTTCATGATGTCGTTCCATTGGCCTCGGGCGTCTCGTTGGTTGTATTCGTAGACGCCAAGACGCAAGAATCCCGCAGCGATAACTCCCGCTGGATTTTTATCGGCGGCTTCATCTCCTGCCAATTGATCCAAAACAAATTGCGGATAAGCAAGATCGGAGTTGAACGCCCTAACAACATAGTCTCGATATCGCCATAAGCTAGGTCGGTATGCATCCTGATTCCAGCCATCGGATTCGCTATACCGAACTAAATCGAGCCAAAAACGAGCCCAATGCTCACCGTAATGTTCGTCCGACAAGAGGCGATCCACCGTCGCTTCGAATGCTGTCTGAGAATCATCCACCAGGAAAGCATCTATTTCACTTGGTGATGGGGGTAGCCCAATCAAATCAAAGTACAAGCGTCGAATCAACGTGTTCTTATCTGCGACAGGAGCCGGCAGCATTTCATGATCATCAAGAGCGTTCCAGACAAATCGATCGACATCGTTCTGCGACCAAATATCTCGAGGGTTGATTGGCGGTTTCGTTTTCTTCACTGGTAGAAACGCCCACCAGTCACGATCCGATTCCGAGATGTTCCCGTCGGATTTGCTCAGTCGTTTTAACGTCTCAGGCCAAACAGCGCCGCCATCAACCCAACGTTCGAAATGGAGGATAGTCTTGTCTGATAGTTTACCTGTTGGCGGCATCTCAAGGCTACGATGATGAAGTGCTTCGATTAGCAAGCTTTCATCTGGATTCCCCGCTACCAATGCGGGACCGCTATCGCCACCTTTCAAGAATCCGGCGAGCGTATCGAGTCGAAGGCCACCTTCTTGCTTTGAGTCGCCATGGCATTTTATACATTGGCTAATGATTACGGGTCGAATTTCCCGTTCAAACTGAGCAGCACGCTCCGCGTGGCGGTTGTCATCGGCTTTTGCCCCAGGGCACGTTAATACTGCTAACACAAATAGAAGTAAGGAAATTATACGGGTGGGAGTTGGCATCTGCGATTGGTCCTTCAAAACTCCATTATAACCAAAATAGTTCACCGACGCGAATCTAGGCCGACCGTACTAAATACAACCCCAATTGCCTTTTTATCAGAGACTGCTGATTGAGTGCGTTTTCAGCAAATAACATCAGCCGATGGGCGTTCGCTTGGGCTGTTAAAAATTTTGGGTTGCCAGTGTTTTGCCGATGCGCAGGTTTTATTCCTAAAACAGCGGAGCTGTGACATTGGATAGCCAGGGGTGCAAACCGGTTCAAACCCCTGGTAGCATCGCAAAAAACGCATCGGGAATCGCGGAGCGACGTCACTCGAGGCGGGAAATGCCATCGCATCGCGATTCTTAGAGATGCGTTCGCGATTGAGTGACCAGGTTGTCACCCTCATCATTACCTACATCTTTGACTTTGCTCCCCTCGCCCCTTTACCGAAGGGCCCCCTACCGAAGGGCCCGCACGTTCAAGCAGTTATGTGCAGAAATGCAACCTCGCTAGGATCAAACACCTCCACTCGCGGGAGTCTGGCCATGGCAATAACCTCCGTGAAAGAATGATCAAGATCGTAAGTTCGTACCGAAATTGCATCATATCAAAAACTGAAAAACAACTTCCCACCCAAAAAATGGTGTGTCCCCATATTTCTCCTTCTTAGTTCTCCCAGTCCAATAGTTTGTCAAGATCTCCACAACCAACCAGTACACCCTCAGCTGTGAGACACAAAACATAGTTAAAGTCCACCGGGACGACATAGGTGCTGAAGTTTGCACACTCTTCGAGTACTCGTCCAACATCCTGGCCGTTTTCGAACCTGAATGCTCTCGCAGTACTTTCCGGTTCGGCAAAAACAAAAACTGCAGATCCACTTACAATTGACGAAAGCTTACATGCGAGGCTCTCACCTCGTTTTGAAACACAATTGATGAAACATTCAAAAGCTCTTCTGCTACGCGAAGCTTTTGAATCACAGAATCTACGCATCACAACTTCAACGACCTCACGGGAGTCATCCTTCCCAAGAAGAAGGGCCTGAACTCCCAAATGTTCGATAGCGTCGATAATTTCAGATTCTTCGGTCCACATTGTGTTCGTTCAAGCTAACGGTTATATGAAACATCGTCCAAAATAATATGCCCAACGCTCTTGTCTGAGCCTTTTCCAAACTGCCATCCGACGTGGGGTGCGTCAGGTCCTGAAACCCAATTGCCATGCCTATCAACCCCGTAATGTGGCCAATCGATGTTTACTTCAGCCTTGTTTGGACCACGCCACATGACCGGAACTGATTTGCCATGTTTGTCCTTACCCCACTTTACAACTTTGAAGTCAACGCGATTCTGACCAGTTCGCTTGAACGCTTCGCCGAGTGCATCATCGACTGTTTTGCTCAAGCCACGCCAATCCAGGTCCGTAATGGGGTTAAGCTTGTAACGCAGTGCCTTAGCTGGGGCCACCGAAGGGTTGGTCCCAACTCCACGTACTACACCAACGGGCGATGCCATTCCAGCGGCCATAGCCTGGAACTGGTAGTTTGTATTCACCATTCCTTCGACAAATTGACGCTCTGTTTCTCCCATCCGGCTTGAATTGCCGTAGCGTTTCAAATCGGCTGTCATTACGTTGTTCAGCGTGCGATTCTTTTCCAACAATCGTATTGCAACGTCGGCCTTCACGTTGCTACCGCCGTAGGCCCACCATCCGTAAACACCTCCTGACCAGTTCCCCGCCCATACTCCAGGATTCCACGAATCCCATTCATCACCTGAGGCAAGACCAAATGGATCCTTTGCATTCGTAGGTCCATTCCCCGCGTACCGATACAAGTTCGCATCACCACCGGCGAAGCCTATAGGGTCTTGGCTGATCCATTTGCCTAGATTCGGATCGTACCAGCGATTGAGATGGAGCTGCAACCTTGTAACTTCGTCAAACTGCTTACCTGCGTAGCCGAAGATAAGATCGACTGCGCCCGATTGCGATGTGCGCCTCCCAAATGCATTGTAGCGACGGTGGTTCACTACCGTTGTCGCTCCCGTCCCCTCGTTCACATCGGCGATGTCGCGTATCGAGCCTAAATGATCCGAAAGCGCCCAAAGGGTGTTGCCACCACTCACAAGTGAATTGACTTCTTCGTCCGCTAGCAACTCATCCACCATGTTGGACCATACGAAGCGATGAGAAAGATTTATCCCCGATGTCGAATTGTCAAACTGATAAACAGGATTGATGCCTTCGTCGTAAACCCAGTTCTGGAACGATACAAAATCATTTCTAGCAACCAAGCGATTAAATGCGTCATATTGATAGTTCAGACTGCCTCCAGGAATGTCGGAATCAAGGACCTGGATCAAGCGATTTCTATTATCGTATTTGAATGTGGTTGTCCCGTTCGCATCCGATCGAGACGTCATGTTCCCTTCGGCGTCATAGACATACGAGTAAGCGGGAACCGATGCAGACCCAAGAACTGCCGGGCTTGCCGTAGTTCGATTGTCTACAGGCATAAACGTGTAACCGGTCGTGTTGCGGTTTCCATTGGCATCGTATCCATACGTCTCATTGGCAGTGCCCGTATTGGTCGCCCCCGTCAACTGAGATGTCACATTGTACGAATAACTCGTGAGCCCCTCGGCGGTCGAATTCACGCTTGAAAGTCGCGACAGTGGGGCGTAGACGTACGCATACGTGTTGAGGTTTGTTGCTCCCTGTTTGTGCGCAATACCCTCCAGTCGGTTGGCGTAGTCGTAAGTGAAATTGGATGTTGCCACCGCGTTTGTCGTTCCTGTGCTCTGATAGCGAGCAATTTGAGTTCGCTGGCTCAGTGCATTGTAACCGAATGCCACGTGTTTCGGTGTAACCGCAAAACCGCCCGTTTGGCTGGTTTGAACAACGTCGGTCAGTCGTCGCAGTTTGTCGTACGTGTAGGTGTTCTTGAAATCAGCGGTCGTGCCCAAGGTAGAGCGCAACTCAGTCCTGTTGCCTGCCGAATCAAACGACTGAGCGAGCGAAGCGGAGTTCCCGCTGGCCAAGGTTGTTGCAACCGTCGTGGCACGCCCAAGATTATCCCTTGTGAATGTGTTGGTCGAGGCTGGGTCGATGACCGAAACGACTTCGCTGTCTGCGTTGTATGCAGTGGTGATGGTTCGAGTGAGAGGGCCTCTCGTGAGATTTGCCGCATCTCCCATTATTTGCGTCATGTTTGCGGTGGATTGCGTGCCTCCAAACGTGGATAGAGTCGATAGGTGCCAGGCACCTACCGAAGGGCCCAGGCGGCATCCATGACCGCCGTTTTCAGTTCTGTACTTTACTCGCAGACCAGCAGCCAAAAATGCGTCTTGCAACGGGCAACATTCGCAACTGTGCGATGCATGCGGCGGCGATGGAATTTGTCCCTGAGTTGGAAGCCGAACTATCGCCGCCTGTTCAGCGCGAAGGCATGCTCGGCCAATCTGGCAACATCAACGTATCCAGCAGTTCGAAACATAAACATCACAACGCGTACTCATTTCGCCGGAAGAGATCGTTAAGCTTCGGTCATTGTGGCAGACTGGCGATTTAGAGTATGGTGCACTTAGGTGCAACCACCTGCTAATGCGAACAAAGAGACCTGACCCCTTTGTTCTCTTTCAGCCAAAAATGCGACCATAATTCGGCCCGTAACAATCAGGAACAATCCTCGTTCCTTTCTCCACTGCCAACTTGAAAGCAAAACGTTTTTCGTCCTCAATCAATCTCCATAGATCGGCATTTGACGAGACACGTTGCGATGCAATCGTACTTTCATTTGACCTCATAAGTACAAGTTCATCAGAATTCCGAAATGTCACTTCCTTTGGAATCGCGTCAAAATCTTCGATAACTGCTCTCGTGAGTTTTCGGAACGCATCTCGTCCGGAAACGCGGTCGAAATGAAACCCTAGCTCTAGAAACGGTGGATCGGGATTTCTCATTTTCCGAGCAGCTCCAGGATTGCGTGTAGCTGATCATTGTTTGAAAGGCAAAGGGGTCAGGTCTGTTTAGTGGTAAAGAGACCTGACCCCTTTTTATTTTCCACTCGGCTCGACGATTCACGGCGTGCAACTTCGATCTAGGTGCGCGTCGATGCGGCGGCGACCGTCGTTGTCCATTCGTTGGATGCGTTCATGTCGCCGCCTGTTCAGCGCGAAGGCATGCTCAGCCAATCGGGCAACGCACGAGCATCGAGCAGTTCGAACCATTCAAATCACATGGTGAGTACTCATTTCGCCTGAAGGGGCGTATCGACTTCGGCCATCGTGGCTGACCAGCGAATTATGGCACGGTGCACTTAGGTGCAACTACTTGCTGATGCAATCAAAAAGGCCTGACACCTTTGATTTCGTCAACTTAAACCAACTTCCGTCTAAGCGGAGTTACGAACGTAGTCCCAAGCGATCACTTCGATAAACTGATCCTCGCAAGGAACAATGAAATGCCTTGCTTTACGCATGAACTCTGAACTCTCATCAATTCTCGCAGCGGCCCCACTCAATTCCTGCAACCAAGCTGAGTTCTGCTCCTCCATGATTGACTTATGAACAATCTGACCACGATTACGCATGGAGAAGCAATCCGCAGTAGTCACCTTCATCGCTTGGACTGGATAAAACGTGATTCGTTCAGTGTGCCTTTCCTCGGTAAGCTCAAGTACTACCTCGGCGGTTGTGTATGTGATGCGTACGGATGGTGGAAACTCAAAAACCAAGAAAGGTTCCAGAACGGACAATTTCGTACTCATGTCTAGTTCCCCCTGATGCGAATGGTTGGACTTCCAAGGGGGCCAGCACTGAACTTACCCTGCAATTCAGCTTCTAAAATTTCTTCTGCAGTTGCCATCCTTGTCTTAATCTGTACGCCAGCTTGTCGACATGCCTCAAGACGTCGATTGTCAATCGAGATAAGATGCCCCTCTCGCTCTACAAGCCGAATCGCGGGAAGATCCTCGGGCTTTATTTTTCCCGATTTAAGCCCATCGACAAGTTCGGTAATCGAACGTTTATCACCAAACGTACTACGGATACTATCTTGACTAAACCGAATCGAATTCGGATTACGTAGTCCACTAACTGGGGCATAGGGGACGTAGGGGTACGTACTTGCACCGTAAACCTTGTTGACGGAATTAAGTCTGGGTGAAAGTCCAGTCCGTGCAATTGGAGATCCAGCGCCCGCTGCGCCCACGCCAACTAAAACCAGAGCATTCATTCCAATTAGATACGTGTCACTTGAAGCTGAACTGTAAAAATCATGTTCGTACCGAAGTCGATTGTACAATTGCCTCGTTTTTTCATGTTCACGTACAGTTAGTGAACCTGTTGCCATCATCTGCTGCATTTTTATGAGATTGGCATAGTTTTCGTCGCGCGTGGTTGCACGCATGGAACCGGGATCCCGACCAGACTGTGACTGACAAGAACACACACCTTCTTGTTCCTTCGCAAGCACTTCATCGATCGCAAGCGAATCGGTTCCTGCCGTAATCAGTGGTCCACGAGACGGAGACGTTACTTCTAAACCACTCGGATCGGTCGCATTGGTGGGCGAGTTTCCGACCATGCGATACAGATTCGGGTCGCCGCCTCCAAAGCCTATTGGGTCTTGGCTGATCCATTTGCCTAGATTGGGGTCGTACCAGCGATTGAGATGGTGCTGCATCCTGGTCCTTTCGTCAAACTGCTTGCCCGCGTAACCAAAAATTATGTCGACTGCGCTCGATTGATCTATACGCCTGCCAAAAGCGTTGTAGCGACGGTGGTTCACTACCGTCGTCGCTCCTGTTCCTTCATTGATATCGGCGATGTCGCGTATCGAGCCTAAATGATCCGCTAACGCCCAAAGTGTGTTGCCGCCACTCACAAGTGAATTGACTTCTTCGTCTGCCAACAACTCATCCACCATGTTGGACCATACGAAACGATGAGCAAGATTGATGCCAGGTGACGAATCGTCAAACTGATAAACAGGATTGATGCCTTC
>JAYTVL010000556.1:0-12095 GCA_043744075.1 Pirellula sp.
TCGAATAGCAGCTTGCGGCGTACGACGGAAAATTTACCAACAATTGTCCCGACCACCCTTGACACCAAACTATACATAGCAGCGAAAGGCGACACTAAGCGAAAGGCGACACTAATGGATCGAACGATCCCAAGTGTACGATTACGAGAATGCTCAGACAGGCTAGTGCCTCGACTACGTCGATTTTGTTGGTAGTAGATCTTGTTAAAGATCCTTGCGGCAAAGGATCTTTAACAAGATCCACTACCAACTACTCACAAAATCATTGTGGATGCGGCACTGGCAGCCTTATTGGGCTGCTGTCCCGCCATTGAGCATGTAGGCTAGCAAGTCGAGGATTTCGTCTTTGGTCATCATGGCCAGAAGATTAACTGGCATCGGAGAAACCTTCGATGTTCCAATACTAACGACTTTCTTTCGATCAATAGACTTTTGTTCATTTGGGTCGGATGAATCGGTATTCAAGGTGATATTGTCCCCATTGAGATTCACGATCACGCCGCGAAACCGCTCGTCGTCGTCCGTTACAACTTCAATCGGAACAAACTGTTCATTAATCTCCTTGCTTGGATTTACAATCTGCTCCACAAGATCCTTGATCGAATAGCGTCTGCCAGCGCTGGTTAAGTCGGGACCTGTCATACCACCTTCATTGCCGAAACGGTGGCAAGTGAAACAAGCGGCTGCACCGAACATCTTGCGTCCATTTTCAAGGTCTCGCCGCAAAATCCCTTCAGTCAACGATCCCTGATGGTTAAGCCCCTCATTAGCCATCGCGACCAAACCGTCCAAGGTATATACGTTTTCTTTGCGTCCAGCAAAAATGGCTCCGGCATTTTCAATGGCTGACTTGCGGACAGGTTTCTGCTCAATGAGCGCTGCAAGTTCTGTTTTTTCGGCTTCCGAAAACGTATTCAACGCATCGTTTCGAATGAATTCGATAAACTTGTTAAAGCTCGCCCCACCTCGGAAATTGGCTGCCTTGAGAAACCACTCCAAGTACGTGGTCCTCGTTTTCGTCGTCCAGCCGGTCTTTAAAGCGCGCAGTGAACGAGCGTATTCAATCTGCTCCTCTTGACCTGGGGAACGAGTCATAAGAGCAATTGCTTTATCCGCAATGGTTGGCGATTGCAGGTAAACCAACGTTTCGCAAAGTAGCCAATTAAGATCGAACGATTTGCTTGGAAACGCCGGGTCCAACTTAGCAATCAAGCGGCCAACTGACGCCTCGTCAGGTCGACCAAATCGGTTCAAGATGACTTCCATGGTTCGAACGTAGGTCAGCTGGCGATCGGCGGGAAGTTTCCGCCAATCTATCTTCTCTATTGCGGCCAGTAGTTTTGTGCTAAGAGCTGAATCGACAGGAGTCGAAGCGTCATTGCGAAGCGACGGACAGACTCCACCGATTCTTGCAGCAGCCAGAATCGCTTCCACTTGAATCGCGGAATCGGTCTCTCCCAGAGCCTTCTGCAACCAACTTTCAAGCGGTTGATGCTCGATCGCAATTCTAGCAGCCCAACGGATAAATCGATCCTTGCTAGCCAAATGCGGCCAAGCAGTTTCGATTGCCTTAGGACTCTGTTTACCATGAAAGAACTCGAGTTGCTTTCGTGTCGCGCGAGCCGCAGCGATTTCGGTGCTGACAGTTACAGGTGCATCTGCGTGATATCTATTTGAAACCGATGCAGTCGGCTCGCTTCCGGCGTACGTAACCCGATAGAGTCCGGACTGAACTCGTCGGCCTCCAATAGTAAAGTACATTGCGCCGTCAGCCGGATTGATTATCGCATCGGTCATTGGGAGTGGTGACCCCGAGACGAATTCTTCTTTGGTACCGGTGTAGCTAGCGCCGTTTGGTGTTAGGTGAACGGCCCACATCTTTCCCCAGCTCCAGTCGAGAATGAAGAAAGCTTTTTGGTATTTGGCTGGGAATTTGGCTCCGTAGCCGAAGGTGGTCCCGGTCGGCGATCCAGGCCCAATGTTGATCGTTGCTGGCAAATTGTCTGAATAAAACTCAGGACGCTTTCCGGCTCCGTTCCGCCAACCATATTCGGAACCACTTACGACGTGATTAACGCGAGTTGGACGATACCACGAAGTGTTAAAATCGTATTCCATGTCCGCATCGTACGTAAACAGTTCGCCCTCGTCGTTGACTGACGCGTCGAAGATATTGCGATAGCCATTTGAGAAAACTTCAAACTTTTCGCCATCCGGTGAAACTTTATAGATGATTCCACCTGGCCCTACTACATCGCGCATGAAACCCTTTCCATCGGGCATACGTGGCAACAAATGGTCTTCTCCCCAGATCGATGGAACTTGCGAAGTTGGTTCGGTCCTTGTTTTTTTTGCACCATTGCCGCAGACGAGATAGAGCGATTTTCCGTCGGGAGTTGGGACAACCGCATGAACTCCGTGATCGCCATTTGCTTCGATGGCTCTTAACATTTCCACTTTGTCCAACTGATCGTCACCGTTGGAGTCGCTAATTCGATAGAGTCCCGACGGGATCTTTTTCTCGTAATCGTTTACACCAACATAGAGTGCCCCAAAAGCCCAAACCATTCCGTTAACTGCACGGATTTCAAGATCCATTTTCTCGACCTTTTTGGGGTCCAATGCCTGGCCTTGGGCCGGAGCGGAGAATCGAAAAAGGCCGCCGTATTGATCGCTAGCTATAATTCGACCCTTATTATCCAAACACAGGTTCACCCAGGAACCCTCCTCTTGTCCAGATACCGAGTAGAGCAACTCAACCCGGAAGTCCTTTGGTACTTTGATTCGATCGATTGGAGTCGCTTTGTTTTCATTTATTACTGGACCAACGCCGGATTGTCTGCCAGGCCTGGGCCTTGGAGCGCCCTTTTGAGCGGCTACATTATTTGTCGCAGTATCGTCCTTAGTCTTAATCGCCGTTTGTTCGAACGCCTTTTGTCTGGCGGCCTTTTTCGGGGCTGGGTTTTCGTTCTTCCCTGGCGCGCCGATGGCTTTGGCATCTTTCGGAACCGGTTTTTGATCGGGACTTAACAAATCTCTATCAGGCAGTACTTTTAGAAAGATATCCTTTATTTCGACCTTCATCGCTGGCCCACGGTGCACTTGAAACGCGAGCAGCCCTTCAAGTTCACGTTCGGATTCTTGGTGGTCAATAATGTCAGCGGTCGTTTTGCCATTGACTTGGTGAATCAAATGATTGCCGCGAGCGATGATTTTGTATTCATTCCAATCCGGGACTACGACTTCAATGGGAGCTTGTTCTTTTACCAACCACTTTGTCCCGGCCGCATCCACAATGACTTCCTGCCCGTTCTTGGCAACGATGCCTCGTCCACGCTCGTCGTAAAGCATTGCGTTGTTAGCAGGTGTTGGATGAACGTCGCATTGGTAGCCTCCGATGGACCATTTGCCCACATCGGGGAGTTCGCGACTTCGATATTGGATGCCAGAGTTGTTTCCAGTTTGCCGAAGGGTAACTCGCAATTCAAAATTCTTAACTTTGCCATCGCGCCAGATCAAGAACTGATTGTAAGGGAGCGGCTCATCCGCCTTGGTGATACCCGTGATCACACCGTTCTGCACGCTCCAAAGTTCGGGATTCCCGTCCCAGCCCGACAAGTCCTTGCCATTGAAAAGGCTGCGCTCCTGAGCATGGAGAAATGAACAAAGGACAACACTAAGAGAAACAACAAACATCTTCATGGTTTTTTGGCGCTCAAATTCAGGTGGCGAGTGTTTTCGGAAAGGAAAACATGGGATTGTGGTAGCTTAGTTTAAGTCATCGATGGGGTGTTGTCACTCCGTTTTTATAACTAGTCGTAACAGTATGGAAAAGCCTCCGTATTCGCGCACTGTGGGACAACTACGAGCATGGTAGCAACGAGTTTGGCATCAGCTCAAGTTCAGCATTCTCGCCGTCAAAGCTTGCAGTAAAGTAGTCAAGGCAGCCACCGTGACCAAGAACGATTACTTCATCATCGGAAGAACCAAACTCTACAAAACCGACGATAGTTTTCCAAGTTACAGTTTTGTTCCCGTCCACGATTTGGAGTTCAACATCACCGTAGTAGATCGTAAGTTTGTCTCCGGAGATGCCGGCGGCCTGACTTGTAGCTTCCTGATCAAGTTCAACCCCCAAGAGACTGGCCAACGAAAGTGGTAATAATGTCTCATCAGCGCCGGTATCCACCAACGCATCCCAACGAGCGACCGACTTTGTGCCTGCTATTCCGATCGTAATAACTGGCCGCAGGATCAAACGGAAATCGGAGGTTCCAGGAAACTGGCTGATATACTCACGATACGAGAATTTCATCGTCTTCCTACGAATCGTACATTCGAGCGAGGGACTTTCTCAAAGATTGGATCCGTAATCTGACGGTCATTCACAATTCGCCATAGTTCTTGCATGCTTTCGCAATGCGCGACAATCCGTGAATGATCTGAAGTCCAAGCGACCCACTGTCCAGCAAATACGACAGGAACAGGTTTAGTTGCATTTGGGTTGAGGGGTCTCGTAGGCATATATGATTCTCTTTGTTTTTTGGACTACAACGATTCTACCCTGTATCACACGAACCGGAATCGCTAAATTCCTTTTGACAGAAATATTTCACGACAGAAAGATTACAAACTCCTCAATTTTTCCGTCTTCAAATTTTTCTGTCGCCGCTGATTGTCGCTGGCTAGCGCCTCTTGCTCAATAGGGCAACTCGGACGTAGAGTTCTCTGATTCTCCGGGTCATGGTTTCATGACGGAATTGCTCGGTGAAAAGCTCTCTGCCTTTTTGGCCCAGCTCGTTCCGCATTTGAGCCGAGTTGGCCAGGGTGCTCATCGCGTTCGCAAGGGAATCGATTTCTTTTGGAGGGATCAAGAAACCGGTCTTTCCGTCTAGCACAACTTCTCTAGCGCCATCAATGTCGTAACTTATGACCGGCTTGCCAGAGATCAGGGCTTGAGGCAATGCTCGTGCAAGTCCCTCGCGCAATGAAGTATGAACTAATACATCCATGGCACCAATTAAGTCAGGTACCTGACTTGGTGGCACAAGGCCGGTAAAAACAAATCGCTTCTCCATCCCTCTTTTAGCAATTTCCGATGTGAATTGCTCGCGAAGAATTCCATCACCAACAAATAAAAACTTGACATTGGGTTGATTGCGACAGACTTGTTCCGCAGCTTCAATAATGTACTGGTGTCCCTTGAGATGAAACAGTCGGGCGATTTTTCCAAAGACCACGTCACTCGAAGAAAACCCCAGCTCTTTGCGAATGGACTCTCGATTGTTGGCCGAACGAAGAAAGGGTTCGACGTCCATCCCGCTATAGATTGTCGTGAATTTATCTTGAGTAGCGACTTTTGCTTTGACCATCAAATCTGTCATCGCGTCCGCTACGCTGATCATATGGTGGCAGCGTCTTGCCGCCCAACGCTCGCATTGGATGAAAAACCATCGGCTTGCCCATCGCTGAAACGGATGAAATGGTGCTCCATGAACAGTATGGATAACGCACGGAACGCCGCAACGCCAGGCAGCAGCACGACCAAGCAACCCTGCTTTCGCACTATGCGTGTGAACAACATCGGGACGCCAGTCGCGAATTGCCGATTTTAATGCTTGTAGGGCCCGATGATCGTGAAGTGGCGAAATGGATCGTATTAACGAAGAATGCGTGTCGATCAATAGGCTTTGCGTGTTGGTTTGGGCCAGCAGCTTTCCTTCGGCCCCTTCGCTTGGCCCGGTTATCAATTTCACTTCGTCACCGAAGTCGCGAACCAAATCTAGGCAGTTATAAAGCGTGTTCTCCTGAGCACCGCCAACGATCATTCGTGTTATCATATGCATCACTCGCATTTATGATTCTCTTGCCTCCATTGCTTCTTGCACAGGCCAAGCATAACGAAACAATAGGCCAATCAAAATGAATGCGGCTCCGACCCAAGTCCACCAGTGTGGCGGTTGATAAGTTGGATCCCCGCAGCGTGTAAAGTGAACCCAGACGGGCAGCAGCACCGGTTCGAGCAACGTTATGAGGGACGCGAGATGGCTTGGCGTCGTTCGCAGTCCTCTCGCAAAAAGAAGATAAGGCAAACCCATCTGAAACATTCCAATTCCGGCAAGCAAAATCCACATTGCGCCGGTTGGCAATGAAACACCACTCCACCAAACAATCGGCAACATGACCAATGCAGTTGCAATGTGATTCAAGGCAATTAGCCACGCAGCTTCGTGTCCACGCAATGCCTTCATACTGAATATTACTCCCGAATAGCACAGGCCAGAACCAATTGCCAACACGGGCGACCACCATCTATTTATTGCCGGACCTACTCCATACAAGAACTCCATGACAACTATGAATAGCACTCCGGCCACACAAGTAACCATCATGGCCCAGTCACGAAGAGTCGTACGCTCGTGAAAGAACAAGACGGCACCGATCATTACCCAGGCCGGCGCGAGGTACTGAAGCCAAACAGCATTCGCTGGCGAACCGCTGGTCAGCGCTGTTAAGAACGTCCAGTTCATGCCGACGAAGCTAACCGTCATCGGAATCATGGCCCAATGAAGTGTCGGCTTGCGCACAAGCGGAAGCAGGAGGAGCAACGCAAAGCAGGCTCTCCAAAATGCAATCGCGGCCCCACGAGATTCGGGCGCCCAGCCATCGAGTAGATTGGTTTGGGTAAAAAAACCACTGCTGCTCCAAAGTATGGCAGCAACAATAACGAGCAGGATTCCGGTAGTTGTCGTGCCTGATCTATTGGGCTGGTTCGGTAAAGCGTTTTTCGCTGCTCTGGCCAAAGTGAATAGTTCCGTGGTTCTCCACTTGGCGACCCAAAGTGGAAGGAATTGTCCTCAATTCCTTCGGTGGCCTGCTCTGACTCAGGAATTGAGGACAATTCCCGCCACGATGAGAATCGTCCGGAAGAGCTAAAACTTTATACCATCGATTCACTTTTTACGAAAGTCGCTTTGACCACCGATACTGCACGCAATTAATTCGCTGGCTTCGAACGAATTGGCTCCATTCGACTAACATTCGGTTGTGCCAATGGATAGCTGCTTGGCTGCAGGTATTGCGAAGAAGGACCTACGTACTGTGTTCCGACCGGAACTTCGTAGGAATCACCAATTTGCTCGTAGCCGCCATAGTTCACGCTGCCAGCGTTACCGCAGGACTCACAGCCGCCGTGAGCGACGGGAGCCGTCATGGCGGCGTCTCGGCAGCCGGCGTCACATGGTTCGCCAACATTGCTCACGCCGTGAATGCGGTTATTCAATCGAGTCAGAATGTTTGGTCTCCATCCCTGACCGCAAGTGCATCCAGCAAAGGCCAGGAACAAGCTAGCCGAAATCAATGTCGTTCGTTTCATTTCCATGTCACCCCGTTAAGCTCTAGTCCTGCCCGGCAGGCAGGACCTACTGCACATTTCCCCGTGCAACTCTACGACGCAATTCCGATTGTGCAAGCAAAGATGGAAAACTTTTCCTATACGAAAAACTATTCCTAACGCTCTGTATCCTATTTAGGTGTTACAGTTGTTCGGCAAACTAATTACTCAAGTAAGTCCCGCCTGCTGGGAGAGACTGAAGACGCTCTATGTTTGCGACTGAGTCGACATCATTTCAATAAACTAGCAATTTCCTCGGCCCCAATGCGAAAGATGGTAGCAAATGCTGCTCTCTAGATTATTAATAAAAAAACTGGGCATGGACATGCGTTGCGAGTTCGACGGTTCGTGCAGTCTACGAAACAGCTCTTGGCGTCGGGAACAATTTCTAGTTCTAGCGATCTATGTCTTTTCAGTATTACTGATTCTGTCGACTTCGAGAACGGTCATTGGCGACGACTCCAAAGTCCAAGGAATTCGTGCAATTGAGTCAGCGGCTTGTCCGGTTGAAATCGAGGAAAACTGGAAATGCCATGAAATGATTCCAGGTCCGTTGTCCATCAGTAGCCAATCGGAACTTTCGCAGATTTACGAAGTGTCAACTCGCCACTTAAGCGAACAATTCCGTTCGATCAATTTTGATCGACCCAATGTTGAAGTGAACAAATGGTCCGGCAACCGTTGGTTACGTAGTAATGTGGAGGACGCATTGCCGAGTGGAGGAACAGGCTTGCTAACTATCATTTACGTTCATGGGAATTTCATGGAACGAAACAACGCATTGGAGCGTTTCCAAATTGTCGACCGATACCTTCGGGAGCAAGCGGATCGACCTTATCGCCTGTTGATGCTGTCCTGGCCAAGTCAACGAGAGAAAAAACCTCTGCGAGACGCTCTTTCGAACGCCGAATCGGCAGAATGCCAATCGCTTTACCTTGCTTGGATGTTACAACGTCTTCGAAACGAGCCACAAGTTAGCATGCTCGGCTTCTCGTTTGGTGCACGCACTGTTACTGGAGGTCTCCATTTGGATGCCGGAGGAGTTATTCCAGGATTTGCTTCGGCGCCTTCGACAAATATTGGAACGTTTCTAAAATACCGAGTTGGACTCGTAGCACCGGCACTTGATCGGAACTGGATCGAGAGGAACGGACGCCATCAGCTTGCACTGTCGCACGTCGACTCACTAGTAAATTTGTATAATTCACGAGATCCAATTTTGAGGCGATTTCGATTTCTTGACCGACTTTCACGTCCAATCGCAGCTGGATTCTCGGGTTTTACTGGGGTTGCGTCTCTTGTAGACCCCAGAGCAACCGCGCCTCTGACTGGACAGTCGCGGATTCGACAATACGATTGTGGCTCGATTATCGGCACAACTCACTCTGAAAAGAGTTATTACGGTGAGTGTCCTTATTTCCGAAGTATGATTCAACACTTGCTATGGAAGAATTCAGTCGAATCCACGTGCAATGCATCCGTCGTTCCAAAATAGCTTCGCACTCCGTTTTGATCACTCAACGCGCCAGTTTGAATCGGTTCGGTTTCAAGACCTTGCTTGGTCTGTTACGGATGCGGGAACGCTTTATGGCGCGATTCTAGTTGAGCGATTTCGAACCTACGGTTTCAAACTACTAGAACTCAATGATTACGAAGCGCGCTTAAGCCGCGGTGCTCAGCATTTTTCCTTCGACGCATCTTCCATTACATCCAAGTTGACGGCCAACGCGAATCGATTACTTGACTTGAACCGAGACTTGGTCCATCAAAGCGGAGACGTCGGTGTCGTTGTTTTGGCCTCTCCAGGTGAATTAGATCAGGATAACTCGTTAGGCAATCGTCCGACGTGCATGATGCACTTGAGCCCGTTGTCATTTAGAAAACTGAATCAATGGTACAAAGACGGAACCGATTTGTTGATCGGTACCTTCCAAGCCGTTCCAAACGCTTGCTGGCCAAATCAGATCAAGAGTCGAAGCCGATTGCCATATTTTCTCTCGGATGCAATTTCATCGGCAAAACAAGCCGATTCGCTGTCCGTTCTGACAACATCACGGGAAACGATTTCGGATACGTCGGTCGCTAATGTCTTGCTTGTCGATGACAAGAGCGAGTTCGTGTCTCCGCCAAAAGAAGATATTTTGACTGGTTGCACTCTAATGGCAGTAGAGAGATTATTGAAAAAAAACGACATTCAAATACAATATCGTGACATCGAGCCGAAGGAATTTACGAGAGCAAATGAAGTTATCCTGACTGGTTCAACTGGCGGGGTATGGTCTGCTAGATCCATCAACGGAACCCGAATCGGATTGGGTAATGGACAACCCAAATTGCGAATGCTAACCGATCTTTGGAAAACACATGTTGGCATAGATTTTGTTGAGCAAGCAGCAAAAAGAGCAGTGGAATAGGCTTGTAGACTGCATTTTAGTTTTTAGTTTTCAGTTTTCAGTGTTCAGTGTTCCATCACAACCCGAAGCGTGAGCGAGGGACGATCTTTCGCTCACGCTTCGGGTTGGTATATTTCAATCTGCCGCTCGACTTACTGAAAACTGAAAACCATCGGCAATCAACGTTGTACTATTGGCTGCCAGTTCCGCGGCGCTGGCCCTATGTACTCTGCCGAAGGACGTATCAAGCGGTTATCGCTGCGTTGTTCAAAAATATGAGCAGCCCAACCTGTGATGCGCGACAAAACAAACAAGGACGTGAACATGGTTGTTGGAATTCCGAGGCATCGAAAAGCGGAGGCACTGTAAAAATCCAAGTTTGGAAACATCTTCTTTTCCCTCCTCATGACTTTTTCGATCCTCTCCGAAACGTCGTACATACGCAGCTCTCCCGCGTCGATACAAAGTCGCTTAGACCAAGATTGAATGATGTCCGAACGAGGGTCGCATTGTTTGTATACACGGTGTCCAAAGCCCATTATTTTCTCCTTACGAGCAAGCATTTCTAGAAGACTAGCTTCGGCGGCATCCGGATCTGAGAACCGTTCGATCAACTCCATCGCCGCTTCATTCGCACCACCGTGGAGCGGTCCTCGCAATGCACCAATCCCCGCCGTAATGGCAGAATGAAAATCTGATAGTGTCGACGCTACAATTCGAGCTGTGAACGTAGATGCATTAAACTCGTGCTCTGCATACAAGATTAGCGAAACATCGAAGGCTCTGCGATGGAGTTCGGATGCCGGCTTGCCATGAAGCATTTCGAGAAAATGATCCGAGATAGAATCTGCGTCCAGTTCAACGTCAATCTTACGGCCTGAATTTTGGAAGTGATACCAGTAAACCAAGATCGACGGCATGCAGGACAAAAGTCGCTCTGCAGCATGATATTGATCCGCAAATTTACCTTCCGGTTCCAATGCACCGAGCATTGAACAGCCCGTTCGAAGGACATCCATCGGGTGCGAGGATGCAGGGAGTTGCTCTAAGACCGTTTTCAGTTGCAAGGGGAGGCCACGATGCGTCTTCAATCGGATCTTGAAGTCCGTGACTTCAGCCGCTTTTGGAAGTACTCCGTACAGCAACAAGTAGGCGACTTCTTCGAATTCTGCGTGCGACGCCAAGTCCTCGATCGAATATCCTAGGTAAGTTAGTCCGATACCATCGATCCCAACAGTACTCAGTCGCGTTTGGCCTGCAACGATTCCCTCAAGTCCGCCTCGGTTCACTTCATTCATTGTTTTACCTCTGCTGATCGAAACGTTTTTCGGCGTCCAAATAGTTCAAGACTTCGTAGAGTTCATCGCGAGTTTGTAGCGTCTTGAGAATGGATTGTTGTGAACCGTTCTTTCGGATCGATTCATAAGTCGTTCGCGCGGCAGCATTCATAGCTCGAAATGCAGTCAACGGATAGAGTGCAATTTGAACACCGACTTCACTGAGTTGATCTAAGGTAAATGCTGGAGTTCGCCCGAATTCCGTTAGATTGGCAAGAATCGGAACGTTTACCTCGTTCGAGAAACGTCGGAAGTCCTCAGCAGACTCAACAGCCTCGGCAAAGATCATATCCGCTCCTGCAGTCACGTAGGCCTTGGCCCGTTGGATCGCAGCTTCGACCCCTTCGACACTGACAGCATCCGTACGCGCCATGATCACGAAGTCGGGATTGCTCCGGCTGGCGACCGCTGCGCGAACTCGCGATTGCATTTCCTCGGTGCTGACTAGTTCTTTTCCTGGTCGATGTCCGCATCGCTTCGCGGCCACTTGATCCTCCAGATGGACCGCGGCCACACCAATTCGTTCGAGCTCACGAATCGCTCGCTGGATGGTCAATTCATTGCCCCAACCCGTATCGATGTCGACCAATAACGGCAATGAACATACAGATGTAATTCTTGCCGCATCATACACGACATCATTCAACGTAGTGATTCCGAGATCAGGCAACCCATGCGATGCGTTGGCGACCCCTGCTCCAGAAAGGTACAGGGCTCTAAATCCTGAAATGGCGGCTTGCATCGCGCAAATCGCATTGATTGCGCCAACGATTTGTAAAGGTTTTTCGATCTGTAGCAACGCACGAAACCGCGTTCCGGGGCTAAATTCTGACATGGGCCGCTTTCGTTGAAGCAATTGAAATCGCACCTCTCAAATCATCCGCGATTGTATTGATCCACGCAAGCACGTTAGTAGTGGACGAGGCAACGAGTCCCGTATGCGAAGGCAATCGCAGGGACTCGTCGCCTCGT
>JAYTVL010000557.1:0-12062 GCA_043744075.1 Pirellula sp.
CGAGCCCAGACCTATCGAAGGCTGGCCGATAGTTACGCGCAGAAGCAGCTCGATCTATTTCGCGGTGCATTCCCAGAGCAACGTGTCCCGTCAGCAATCGTCGGACGTCTGAAGAGCGAATATACCAAAGCTATGGGCGTCCGAAAAACGGATCCGACGACCTCCGCTCCGAAGTCAGCGCTAGTCGTACTGCATCGCATCATTGAGAGTCTGGGCGATGATTTTCCATTCGAAGTGGAAGAAATTCGAATTGAGAATGGCAGGTTTGCGATTGAAATAGAACTGCTATCGCAGCAAGACGCGGGAAAGGTCGCATTATCGCTATCCAGCAAAGGATTCAACGTTGAACCGCCGGCCACCACGTTGGTTCATGGAGATCGAGTTCTTGCTAGCTTCAACGTGTCCTTGGATGGGGCTTTACGATGAATGTGCTTCGCAATCGATTTCGTTTTATTGTCATGTCGGTCGGTGCATTAGCCTTGATATTTTCCTCTGCGAGTCTTTTTCGTAGCGCGAAGGCGGCAGCTCAGAATGCAGCCAACTCACATGCAGAATGCCAAAGATTTGTTGAAGATATCAAGCGATTTCGCAACTCGCCACGCATCGCATCACTTGACGTTGAACCACCGGATCGAATTGCCGCCAGAGTCACATCGGCTGCGGCAGATTCAGAGCTCTCGCCCGCATCTATCGTCTCTGTCGATCCTCAGTCTCCAGTTCGAGTTGGCCGAACGGAGTATCAACTCCGAGCAACACAAATCGTCATTCAAAATGCTAGCCTAAGACAAATTGCGGGGTTCGTGAACGGACTTGAGGAGCCTAGTTCTGGAATGATCGTCCGGGACTTGTCTATAAACCGTAGCAGGGTGCAAGGGGTGGATGGTAGCGAACTCTGGAACGCGCGCTTGACCTTGACTCAGATGATTTTTTCCCCGATAAGCGGGCGATGATCCTGCTATAATTTCTTTTCCCTTTTATTCTCGGCCGCATTCATGCGTCACTATCGAATCGCTCGATCGATTGCTAGCATGCGCCGAGTTGCAGTGTTGTTGGTTGCAATGGTGGTGTCGACAGTGGGCTGCACGGCCTTGCGCGATTCTGGTTGCGATGAGATTCTGTCGATCGGCAGCGATGGCGTAGAGCAATCTCGGAGTCAACACCTTAAGGGTGTGAGGCTGTTTGATCACGGCAAATTTCAGGCGGCGGCGGAGGCGTTTGAGAGAGCCATTTCATTAGAAAACGAAAATGGATCGGCGCACAATAACCTTGGACTTGTTTACTACAAGCAACGAAAACTGTCTGATGCTGCAAGGGAGTTTGAGACTGCTGCCCAGTTCTTACCCGACGATGCGACGCCTTGGAATAATCTTGGGATGACATTGGAGGCTGCAGGCCGCGGGCTTGAGTCGGTTGAGTATTACCAACATGCATATGAACTCGCGCCGGAGAAGCCGCTATACCTTGGCAACTTGGTTAGGACTCGTATCCGGCTTGGAGAGAACGACGAGTCAGTGATCGAACAGTTGAAAGAGTTGTTGTTTATCGAAACGCGCCCGGACTGGGTTGAGTGGATAAACGATCAGTTGGTCCTGGTGATGAATCCTGAGCTTGATCGGGGACCGGCACCACCAAATCTCAATTCAAAGCTCAAGTCCAACGTCAATTCTAAAAGAGGCACGAATAGTCGAGAAAGACAAAACTTGCAGCGGCCTGAGGACGAGATTCGCATGGCGCCCATAACGAGCGGAATAGGCAAGTCGATTTTGGCAGCACCTTCGGTTCAAATTTCGGATATCGAGTCTGTGAACGTTCTGCAACATCCGCGAATTCCAAAGAAGTAATTCGAAGCGATCGCAGAGACACTACCGGTCAAATGCTTTTGTATTCGAATCGATACAAATTCACATCGTAGCTGTTGCTCTTAGCCGAAGTTGGGCTAAACCTGGGCTGTTAACAAAGTGGAATTGACACGATTTTGCATTGCGCAGCTTTTGTTCCTCAAAAGAGAGTCGTGTTTCCATTCGACCCGCAGCCTTGGAGGTTGAACAACTTTGTTTTACTGCGATTCGTCGAAATGCTTTCGTTTCCCGTCTAGCCGAAGGCGTAAGCGTTACTCGCCGAATTCCGTGACGCCTTCGGCTAGACGGGAAACGAGTAAATGCGTTGAAATTCATGGTGATGCAAAGCTGTACAACCTCCAAGCTGGATGGCGTCGACAGCCGAGACAAGCTGGATGGCCGGTCTGGGTTCGACCAATCGAACGGAACAAAAATCTCACTTCGAATCCGCATTGCAACCCCGAATTTTTAACAGCCCAGGCTAAGTCTGGACTGTTAATTTAACCCGCCAGTGTACGTCCCTCCTCCAGCAGCACGCCATCTTCAAGGCTCAGTTAAAAGCGGAGCCCATAAGGCTGACTTGATTTCGGGTGTCTCACCGGAGGGAGGAAAGGTTGATTTAGCTGCCGACCGCACCTGTTCGGAGAGTTCGTCGACGGTTTTTGCGTGCTCCACTTTGCTTGCCAAGTTCGTCTGTTCGAACGGATCTGCATCGTGGTCATATAGTTCGCGACCTTGTTTTCCCTCGTCCCATTCGGTGTACCTCCAACGGGCCGTACGCAGGCTATATCCGAAAAATCGTTTGTCATTGGCCTTTGAGTTCTGTGCAGCTCCAGCTCCGGCCCCTCCGCGTGTTACTTGAGTAATGGCCCAACCTCGTCCAGTTACATTCGGGTCCTTCAGCATTGGAACAAGGCTTTGGCCTTGGATATTGGATGGGGCTTTTAGACCGCAAAGCTCTGTAAGCGTGGGAAAGAGATCGATGTGCGAGACAGGTGACTTTGCAACGCCACCTTTCGCCGTAACTCCTGGGGCAACGATTAGCATCGGAACTCGAGCGCTCTCCTCAAATAGACTCATCTTTTGCCAAAGTCCATGCTCGCCCGTATGATAGCCATGGTCGCTCGTGAAAACGATAATCGTTTTGTCGGCGAGACCGAGCTGGTCTAGCGAGTCCACAACTCGACCAACCTGGGCGTCCATGAAGCTTATACTTGCGTAGTACGCTTGTAGACTTCGCCGACGCAGGTCATCAGTCAATTTGTCCTGTTCCTTTTTGTAACTACCAAGACCAGCGGGTGGAATGTCGGCTTGATCTTCTTTTACATTGGCGACAACCCGCATGTCTTTTTCGGGGTACCAGCCAAAGTACGGTTCCTTGGGTGCAACGTAAGGCGTGTGCGGACGAAAGAAACCAACGGCTAGGAAAAAGGGCCGGTCCTTTCGTTTGGCGCATCTCTCTAGAACCCACTGAGCATCCTCGGCCATGAGTCCATCCGTGTGATACTGATCGCTTTTGGGCGAAGCAAACCAACTGAGCGTTCCGCCGAATTGGCCTGGCGTAAGCGTGAAAATGTCGGGGTGATGTTCAAGTCGATCGACGCCGGCTGGATTCAATTCCAACTCCCAGGAGCCTGGGTCATCATGGCCGTTCGTACCAATCGAATTCGGCACATTGTAGTGATAAAGTTTGCCAATTCTCGCGGCAAAGTAACCAGACAAACGGAACACCTGCGACAGACTATGTTGCGAAGGTATGGATTGTCGAAAGATCTGCGAATTTGTCAAAATGCCCGTGCTGTTTGGATAGAGTCCCGTCAACATCGAGTTGCGGCTTGGCCCACATAACGGAAAGGTGCAATACGATCGATCAAACCTTACGCCACGGGCCGCCAAGCGATCGATGTTCGGCGTCCTGGCTTTAGGATCGCCGTAGCATCCGAGCATGTTGTTAAGGTCGTCTGAGATCAAGAACAAAACGTTCGACTGTTTATCCGCTGCAGTTAGGGTTGGTGGAAGCCAGCAGGTTGCAAAGAGGAACAGTAACAGGAAGGAGATTCGCATAAAAACTTCGAGTCATTTGTAAGGAGGATGGCAATGGGACGATAGGTATCCTTGAGCCGTGGGGTTTGTGAGTTTAACCCGCGAAGCGGCTGACGCACAAGCCATGAGACTGGTTTAACCCGCGCAGCGGCTGGCGTACTTGGGACATCGGCCTGTCTAATCTTGACTGATCGGACTTAGTTGAGTCACCGGTTTCTGGAAGTCCACGATCTACGCTAATCGCTCCGATCGGTTAAACATGAGCGTCAGGCCTACGACTTGTTTAAGCCGTGCAGCGGCAGCGGCACCAAACCGCCAGCTTGCTAATCGAGTTTGCGGGCGGCGAAACGGCCATTGGTTTTCGAAGGGTCAAATTTCCTGTTGATCGAAGGCATCTTGGCACCTACTTCTTTTTGCCAAGCCTGCAATTCCAGCTGAAGAGCGTGGGTGTATGGCGCTGGCAGCATTTTCGTATTGCGATTCCATCCTTCAGGTTTTGCGGGAGCACCGATGTAGTCAGTGACTCCAGATCGTTGTGGCCAATGTCCTGTCATCAAACTGGCGCGGGTGGGAGAGCATACAGGACAAGCGGCATAAGCATCGGTGAACAACGCTCCGTCCTTAGCCATCCGATCGAGGTTCGGAGTCTCGTAAAACGTACTGCCATAGCAACCGAGATCGCGTTGGCCAAGGTCATTAGCCAAAAAGAAAACGATGTTCGGTTTCGCCGACGATGTGGGCTTGTCGGCGGCAAGGCTTACAGCACTCGCGAGGAATATCGAAGCAATTATGAATGTTGTTAGTAATTTCATGGTGGTGGAAATGCTATTCAATTTCGAACTCGAACTCATTCACGATCTGGAATAATTGACGATGGCAAAGGACTCTCCAGCTTTGCGGTTTTCTTTGTATACCTTGCGTTCTTTCGCTGCTATTGTAATCGCCGCAAAAGAACGCAAAGATCACAAGGAGCATTTTAGACCTTTTGCAAACGCAGCCATCGATTGCTGATGGAGTTGCGTTCAGTTAGAATCTACCTTAATTCAACGCCGTTGTAACGATGGCTGGCTTGATGTTCCAGGAGCAGTTGAAAAGATGAGTGCCGCTAAAGATCCAATATTTGCTTCCGTCGACGATTATCTTCAAGCCGAAGAACTGGCGACGAAAAGGCACGAGTATATCGAAGGCTGGGTACGGGCCATGACCGGGGCGACCAATCGTCACAACCGAGTCAAACTAAACGCGATTATGCATTTAGCAGTTGCTCTAAAGGGTCGACCATGTTTCCCATGTGACTCAGACACAAAAGTTCGCATTCGTCGTCACCTACACGACAATTTCCTGACTCATGTACCGGCAAAAAGATGGACGGTAAAAAATAAAGATCCGTCTTCGTGACATTTTTTACCGCACATCTTTCTGCCGATGCGCCCAGGACGATTGTAGATGGAGTAGATTGAGGTCGCCGTCTCCAGACAGTACCAAGTTTGCAAGTGGAATCGAAGATGGCGCACTCCAAGTGTTCGGCACTACCATCGCTGGTAGTTCGCCCCTGGCCGTAACCGTTCCAGTCGCAGCAAACTGAGAACAATTGTTTTACAATGGCGTCCTGCCACGCGTTTCCTCCACTTTACCAACTTGATGAGACATGTCTCGCATTACCGCTATCGAAACAGCGATTCCTGCTGCGATCATGCCCAACTTGATCCTAGTCCGAATCCATACAGAGGACGGACGGATTGGTTGCGGAGAAACATACTATACGCCACACGCCATCGAGGGCATGATTCACGATTGGATGGCCGAGCGCCTTTTGGGGGCCGACGCGACTGATATCGAGTCGCACTGGCGATTTCTATATGAACGTTGTACTGCGTTCGGTGCTCCAGGAGCCGAGATGAGAGCGTTGTCCGCTATCGATGTTGCCCTGTGGGATATCCTTGGTCAAGTATGCAGTCAACCGGTATGGAAACTGTTGGGAGGTGCGGTTCAACGGCGAGTTCGCATTTACAATACGTGCGGTGGCCCGGGGTATGGAGCACTACAGGGTTCCGCACCCCAAGTCGCGAAGCATCCTGGCTGGCCCGGTTATGGAGACGAAGGGAAACTTGGCCCGCTGCAAGACAACTGGTCTTCGTTTCATGCTGCAGGCGATTTGGCTGAGGAATTGGTGGCAGAAGGGATTGCCGGCATGAAGGTATGGCCATTCGATCGATTTGTTCACCAAAGTGGCGGTCTTTACATTTCTCCCGCCGATGTAGAAACGGGCATGAAGCCGTTGCGTGAAATTAGGGACAGAGTCGGAAACGCGATTGAGATCATGATAGAGGGGCATGCGTTCTTTCACTTGCCATCGGCGCTGCGACTCGCTGATGCCCTCCTCGAGATTCGGCCATTCTGGTTAGAAGATGTGCTGCGAGTGGACAACGTCGATACGCTTGCCGATTTCCGACGTCAGTCTGGAATGCCCATCGCGGCGAGCGAAATGCTCTTAGGCCGTTCCAGTTATCTTGCTTTGCTCAAAGCGGGGGCGGCGGACTATGTTATGATTGATCCGACTTGGGCTGGCGGGATCAGCGAAACGCGACGGATCATTGAACTGGCCCAAGCGTACAACATTCCTGCGACGATGCATGACTGTACTGGCCCAGTAACTTTGTTTGCGGGACTGCATTGTGCCGTCGCTTCAGCCAACGTAGTATTGCAGGAAACGGTGCGAGCTCACATCCGTACTTTTTACGACCGATTGATCGACAGGCAGCCAATCATCGAGCAAGGTTATCTGGTTGCACCAACAGACCCAGGTCTAGGAACGTCGTATCTCCCGAGTATTTTCCAGCCAGGCCAAAACAAATTTCGCCGAAGCCAAGTGAGTTAACCGTGCCAACCTACGTTCGTCACCACATCATTGCGGCAACTACATTGGCGGCTGTTGTGCTCTACCTTGACCGAATCTGCATTGCTGAAATAGTCAAGCTCAATGAATTCAAGAAAGCGCTGGACCTCACCAACGAGCAAGCTGGCGCGATTATGTCCGCTTTTTTTCTTTCATACGCACTTGGCCAAGTTCCTGCGGGATGGTTATCCGATCGATTTGGTGCGCGTCGGATGTTGCCGTTATACATCCTCATTTGGTCCGTCTGTACGATTCTAACCGGGTTAGCCACCGGATTTATTATGTTGATTGCAATTCGATTGCTGTTTGGCGTAGCTCAAGCTGGTTGTTATCCGACAGCAGGCAGTCTCGTCAAACGCTGGGTTCCCCTTCCAAGACGCGGCACGGCTAGCAGTATTGTTTCGTTCGGCGGTCGACTTGGTGGCGCGGTAGCCCCTTTGTTGACGGCCTGGCTATTGAGAGACGTTATAAATTGGAGGTTGGTGCTTGGGCTTTACGGCTGCTCAGGCTTTCTAGTCGCGGCACATTTCTGGCGAGTGTTCAGGGAAACTCCAGCAGAACACCCCGACACCAATGAAGCCGAACAGGCCCTCATTGCTGCGGGCGATACAGAGATTGCAAACACCGGCCCTGCGGAGTTCCCGCCCATACTTCCTTTGATGCGCAGCGGAACCATGTGGTTGATGTGCGCTCTCCAGTTTGGTGTCAATATCGGTTGGGTGTTTCTTGTCACCTGGCTTCCAACATACCTCAAAGACATTAAGCATGTAGATCCCAAGATCGGTGGGTTGATGTCGACCATTGTCCTAGCGTCCGGAATCGTCGGGATGCTATGTGGTGGTGCGCTTACTGATTTTGCGACGCGAAAACTTGGACGTCGCTGGGGTCGTTCCTTGCCAATGGTCTGCTGCTATATTGTGGCGATCTGTGCTTATCTTTCGTGCCTTCGACTGGAATCCGCTTGGGCGTTTATCGCGGCAGCTTCTCTGGTCGCATTTGTAACAGACATGAGTGTTCCCGCTATTTGGGCTTATATGCAAGACGTCGGTGGCAAGAACACTGCTGCGGTCTTTGGTTGGGGAAACATGTGGGGAAATTTGGGGGCCGCAACCACGCCACTACTTGTTCCTATCGTTCTCAAGCAATGGGACACGAATGGCGACTGGCACGAAGCGTTTTGGCTTTTCTCTCTCGGTTATTTAGTCGCAGCACTCGCTGCGCTAGGCATCAATGCCAACCGTCGTATCGAGGTAGCATAGGCATCTTGCGCATCTTGCCTGTGTGGATTTCTCATGAATACTCAGGCTGGAAGCCTAAGCTACGTACATGGATGATGACTTAAGAAACAGTACCTAGCGTTTTGACTTTCGGCTATTCAATTGGTAAATTGTTCTTCATGTTCAATTCGTGTCGATTACTTTACCACAGCGATTGCTGAATCGCCTCTGGAGCTAACATTATGCGACTGTCTTCCTGGCCCGTGGTCGGTTTTTTTCTTGCGACAGCCATCCTGATTGAATGGAAGGTGCAAGCCGATGATTTGCAGCAGAAATTTTTGCCTAGTGGCGTGACCAAACGCATTGGGGGTTACCGTCCGATACGCGCTGAGATGGATAAAGATGCCGATATCGTGAAGACGGCTCCCGATGGATTGGAATCGCCGAAGTTCGGAACCATTGTTGTCGGAGACAAGAGTTGGGCATTCGCCATTGACGAACCGGAGGATAAACCGGCCAGGCTTTTCATCGACACAAACGGCGATGGCGACTTGACCAACGACCCAGAAACCAAGTGGGAAGCTCGCGAACAAGGTGGTTCGACTACGTACAATGGTAATGGTCAAATCGATATAGGGGATGGCAACATTGGAACTCTAGGGTTGTATCGATTTGATCCAAAAGACGAGCGTCGTGCCCAATTGAAGAACACGCTCATGTTCTATCTCGATTATGGTTTTGAATTCGCCTTTCAGCTAGACGGCAAAGAGTTTAGCACCTTTGTGGCTGGCAACCTCAGCGAGGACGCACGTCTGCCAGTAGATCGTGACGGCAACGGTAGGATCAGTAGCAATCTCGAGATGGCGAAGCTAGGTAAGCCGTTCAACTTTACCGGATCGACATATGTATTGTCGTTGAACGCAGGAAAGCTCTTGCTTGAAAAAGCGACGACGGAATTGCCGCAGATGCAACTACCTCCCGATCTAGCCATTGGAAAACAGTCGCTGCAATTTTCAGGGACCACGATGGATGGCAAAGAGATAACGTTCCCAAATCATTATTCAGGAAAAATCGTGATGTTGGATTTTTGGGCGACTTGGTGTGGACCGTGCATCGCCGAGGTCCCGAATATGAAGAAGGCATATGCGGATTGGCACGATGCGGGCTTCGAAATCCTCGGCATCAGTTTTGATCGAGCAGACGCGGAGGAGAAGATTAAGGAATTTGAAGAGAAACATGAGCTCAGCTGGAGCCAAATTTATGAGGGCAAGTATTGGGATACGACGATTGGCAAAATGCATGATGTCAGCGGGATACCGTTTGTGTTGCTGGTAGATGGAGACTCAGGAAAAATCCTTGCCACGGCGCGAGAACTTAGAGGTCCAGGACTCTCGTCTTTCGTCGGTAAGCAATTGACGAAGAAAAATGGACAGGCAGCTGTAGAGAAGAATTAAGCGTTCAACGATTCAAAACTGATACGGACGTCGAATTTGTTTGGCTCCCTCAACGAGCGGTTGTCCGTTTCCTGCGTGTCTTTCGCGATATTAAACAGCTCCTACGTCATCTGCTCACGCTGCTTTTGCCCGACGATTTTCCAATCACCGTGACGTAGAACGGCCCGAGATCCTTGACGCCAGAACAATGTATCATGTGGTGCAGAGATTTGTCCCGTGATGAATGGCATCAGGTAACAAGACTCTGTTTCTCAACGTAGCATAGGCATCCTGCCTGTGAGGGAAATCCTGGAATCTCAGGCTGGAAGCCTAAGCTACGTTCGAACCGCCATCATGGTAATTGGGAACTCAGAGCTGCGTTAACATCGCCACGATCTTGCGTTCGTATATTTCTTGCCATTCCGGTGCTAAGATGCAGTCACAATCTTCTTGAGCGTTGCCTGGATTAAGTAGTTGCTCTGCCGTTGGAGCATAGTAGATGTAGCCGTTGGTATAACCTGCGATAAAAGTCGGTTTATGATTCGATAATCGTTTCAAATTCAATCCGATTCGAACTGTTAGTTCACCCGGAAAAGTTGTCAAAACAAACTCGCCAACTCGGACTGCGGCAATTTCGACTTCTACCACGCGTTTTCCGGAATCGATCAGACTCCGTTGATGTTTGCGAAGCAGTTCCAAATTGGTCTGCACCCGAGTCAACTCCTCCATGATTTGGATGTTCTCTATGTACTGTTTCATATTCCGACGGTTTTCGGCGTCGTGTTTCCGCAGGTCATCCCGTCCAAGTTGTTCGTCGTGAAGATATGCGTGTGAGTAATACGAAGGGAACTGCTCGGATATGTTGTACTTCACAGCCAACGGCAGGAACGTCTTAAGATTGAGGCTCGTCCCTTTGAGCGATTGTAACAACCGCTTTTGCTCCGCCTCCATGGCAAAAATGCGTTCGGTGCGATCACCACGCGGTAACGAGATTATTTCGCTCAATAGCGACAGCCGTTCTGTATCGCGACATTCGATCTTGCGTACGGCTTGAAGTGTACTCAACCCGAGCAAATTGCCGAGCGGCTCCGCGCTTCGCGGATGCTCCACGTCCTTGTAAAGGATCGGATTGATATCGCCCCCACAACCTTGCAGGAATAAGGCTAGAGTTCCCTCGCTCAAGTTGTCTTCGATCACCTTCGACGCAAATCCGATGATATCCGCCGTATTGCCGCCATTGGGAACGCCTTGGATCGGATGCACCGCAAAGTTGTAGACTACAGCTAGTGTTCTGCCATCCAACCGATCAAGTCTGAGAACACCGATCTCCGGGTCGACCGGGCCAACTTCGGCAACTTGATCGTCCGGCGGTAAAGAGTATGCGTGTCGGACATCTGCTACTCTACCACTCTTGAGCTTCAAACGCCGATTTTCCATGATCCGGTTTTCGCGTCCGACGCCGACTCCAATTCGGACAGGCATCAAATTTTTGGCCGCAAGCTTTACCGCTTGAATCGTGCGCTCGTCGACATCTTCTGCAACGACGCCGTGACAATGGCTCGCGTTGACCAGAACATTTTTTGGCAATATCCCGAGCTCCTCCTGAAGCTTCGCTCGAACCGTGGCCATGTAACTATTCTTAATGCGACCGATCTCGCCGATAGCGACTGCGTCCACAGTCACGATCACGATTGTCGTGGACCCGCTTTTTAAGACTAACGCTTTGGCATAGAGCGGGTCATTAACCGGTCCAGCACTGCGATCCGTAATCTCGACTTTGGCAACTCCCGCAGACAGAGTGGCCGCAATAATAAGGTCGCATGTTGCGGAAAAGAAGAGTGCCAACGGGAGCATAAAGAAACAAACGTAACTATGGTTCATGATTCTTACTTGACGCGCCGAAAGGAACGAAAAAAGCCGAAAAGGGAATCGATGCTTGTGACATAATATCAGTAGATGCAGCAAAACAAATAGAAGTATGATTTAATTTTTTTCGTGTTCTTTCGCTTCTTTCGGCCATCCATGCACTTGCGAGCTGGTGGCGTTCAGCGAGAAGTGCAGGGATGAATACTTGGATTTCGCAGCGGTACGGCTGGTCGAAACATAGCAGCCTATCTTTGCCGTTGTTATACTCGGGTAGCCTTGCGCGGACTATCCGAGCCATTTGGCTTGAGTCACCCGGACAGCGCCTGGGCTGTGCGACAAATAGCAGTTTCGATTTTTCCTTCTGATTTATATCGAGTCTTTTTTGTTCCGAACAACAATAGTGTTAGACATTATCGTTAGCCCATCCGTTCGGGGCTTGCCCCCGACGGATGCGTTTTGGCGTACTAACATACAATTGGGCGTCCGAACTCCCGTTCCCCTCGGCTTTGCCCGAATGCCGCAAGGATAAGGTAGCGGAACGGCGCGAGCCGTCCGGTGGCGAAGTGGATATCCAGCAAAATACCGGGCGGCTCGCGCACCGCTACAATTTCGATTGGCAATTCGCTTATCCTTGCGACATTCGGCTTTGACCGCCGGAGGCGGTCAAAGCCGAGGGGAACGGGTCGATTCGCGAGTGCCGGCCGTTAGTACGCCAAAACAAGGTTGGTGGGGGACAAGCCCCCGACCAACCTGAAAGGCCAGATCGCAG
>JAYTVL010000558.1:0-12041 GCA_043744075.1 Pirellula sp.
ACGAGGCGACGAGTCCCTGCGATTTGCGTCGCATTCGGGACTACCCTAATCTTTAGCTGTCCCAGACCACTAGGCTGTTTATACGCCGCACTGTTTTGCTTTTTAGACGAGCGACAGTTAAGACCTTTTCATACGACTGACTTCCAAGTCCGTCGAAAGGCACGACGGACAAAGATGTCTGTCGTACAGAACGTAAATATATATCTGCCGCTCGCTTTAGGACCCGCGATCGCAGCCTCCCATTTTTCTGTCGTCAAATTTTTCTGTCGTTACCGGCATGGCAACAGTCTTATGTTCGCGACGCCTCAACCGAAACACCCTTAATGAGAGTTTGGTAAATTACGCAGTAGCGTTCTGTAAGATTTACGAGTTTGTCGAGCATTGCGGCTTCCGCTGCCGAATCGATATGAAACTTGAGTCGAATTGCAGTTAAGCCGACAGGTGCATTTCGATCCACGCCGAGTGTTCCTCGAAAATCCATGTCCGCTTCGGCTTCAATCTTACAGGAGCGAACTTCGATCCCCATATTCGTAACAACAGCCGACAAGGTGACTCCGGCACATGCGACCAGCGACTCCAAAAGCAATTCTGCCGAACAAGCATCCTCTTTAGTACCACCCGCAGCGGGATGAAGACCAGCTCGAATCGTCCCCGCCTGAGACTTGATCGAGCATTGCTGATTCATTAAGTCCACTTTCCCTTCAGAACGAATGGTTACAAAAGCCAATGCGGGCTCGATTCGATATCTGTCTTTTAAGGGAGCTTGGACAGCCTTCAATTGTTCTAGATTCATTGGATATAGCAGGAAAGGGGTTAGGGGTATTTTATTGGAATCCCGCTGGCTTGAACTGCGGTTCGTTCAGGTTTTTCGGCTAAATGAGCAACGCAGGACGCTTGCCCGCATGTAGCCTGAAAGCATAACCAATCCGCAGGTCGAGCTCCAATTTTCCGTATTTTGCATGAAAAGAATATCGCAAATTTACAGGGAAGGTTACAATCAACGACGGTTAAGTAAGCATAAGATTCGTCTTAGGTGCGTTCGTACAGCATTCACTAAACCATTGTTCGACGCTTGATTCGACTCATTGGTCACAGGTTCGCGTTTTTCATTGATCCCTTTTTGTTAGTTAGGAAATAAGATGTCTGATTCGAAATCAAATGCAGTGAGTACTCGCAGGCAGGGGTTCACACTTGTTGAATTGCTGGTCGTAATTGCCATAATTGGCATTTTGGTTGGACTGCTTTTGCCGGCAGTTCAAGCTGCCCGCGAAGCGGCTCGAAGGATGCAATGCACCAATAATCTGAAGCAGCTTGGGCTATCAGTCCACAATTTCGAAAGCGCTTTCAAAAAGTTCCCGGTTGGGACCATAGGGCGGGCGCTGCCATCCGGTGATTACCCAGCTACCGGTGGAAAGCCTCGGACACCATTCATTCCACAAATTCTCCCCTACATAGAGCAAGGGAACATTTCTTCCCTCTATGATTTGAAGGTTGACTTTAACCATGCAAACAACGCGCAAGCTCGATCGCAAAAGCTGCCGTTTATGCAATGCCCGTCGGATCAAACAAACGATCCATGGACACCAACATTGGATTACAAGGGGAATTACGGTCTGAACTGGGGACGTTGGAGTTTCATCAATCAAGGTGGCCCAGCAACAAATCCAGCACCACTGAACGTAACACAAGCCGGTGGCAAATCACCCTTCTATATCGACTTCGGTGCAAAGATGTGAGAAATCTCGGACGGTACTACAAATACGCTAATGATGATGGAGATGCTTCAACCGCCTCGAGATCACGATAACGATGTAACTGATCGCCGCGGTCGAATATGGAACGATGATTCAGCTTGCTATCAGATATCGGCTAGAATTCAACCGAACAGCCCGTCGCCTGACTACGGCTCATGTATCCATAACCTTCAAAAAAACTGGCCCTGCATTAAGGACTCAGTGGTCGCAAACACCATCAACTATTTTATGGGAAGTCGTAGCCGTCATACTGGCGGCGTCAACGTGGTTCTTTGCGACGGCAGTGTGCAGTTCATCAGCAACTCGATCGATCTTGTGTCTTGGGCATCAATGAGCGGAATGAGCGACGGCGCCGTCATATCCGGAGTTCTGCAATGATTGGACGTGAGCTTGCGTCCAAGTGCCAACTTATTCAAGAACTATCCAAGATCTTTTTGATTTTCCTTGGGATTTTTGCTGCGGGTTGCTCTGATTCGTCAGAGCTTCGAGGGCGAGTTCATGGAAAAATAACGGTTGACGGAAAGCCGCTTCAGTCTGCTCAGATCCGTTTCTTTTCGATCTCA
The DNA here is from genome assembly GCA_043744075.1 of Pirellula sp. Taxonomy (GTDB): domain Bacteria; phylum Planctomycetota; class Planctomycetia; order Pirellulales; family Pirellulaceae; genus JBKCUI01. Next base: position 2,318 of record JAYTVL010000558.1, read on the forward strand.
GGCGGTGTCGGAACGGACGGCGCTGTCAAAGAGGGCAGCTACGAAATCCCAATTGCCACTGGAATGACTGCCGGAAAATATCGGGTCGAGCTTTCGTTCGCTAAGTCGACTGGTCGCAAGATCCCAGATCCAGATGCAGGTGCAGGCGACATGAAAGATGAAGTTGTCGAAGACTTGCCCGCCAAATTCAATCGCAATTCTACGATACAAATTGATTTTGACCCCAAACAAGATAAACCAATCGATCTAGACCTCAAACGATAAAACTGAATGACACGATTGCCTATCAGCTGCATCATTTTCGCGACCCTGATAAATTTCCTGTGGGTTGAAAAGAGCTTGCATGCGTCAGAAAATAGGCTGCCTAATATTGTGTTGATTATGGCCGACGATCTTGGCTACGGCGGCGTTGGTTGCTACGGACAGACCAAAGTATCAACTCCCAACATCGATCAGCTTGCAGCAAATGGGATGCGTTTTACGCAGGCATACGCCGGCTGTTGCATGTGCGCTCCGACTCGAAGTGTACTCATGACCGGTTTGCACACAGGACATACTCGAGTTCGGGCGAACGATCCTAAACAAACCTTGTTAGCGAGCGACATTACGGTCGCAACTCATCTAAAAAAGGCCGGTTATGCGACAGCTGGATTTGGCAAATGGGGCATCGGCGATGCCGGAACTCCAGGTGAGCCATCGAAGCACGGATTCGATGATTGGGTTGGCTATCTCGATCAAGCAGATGCGCATTTTCATTATCCTGATTGGATTTGGAAAGGTGGTAAAAAGTTTCCGCTAGCTGGCAACAACCATGCGGAAGCGAAGCGGGAAATTTATGCTCCAGATGTCATCCATGACGCAGCCCTCGACTTCATTCGCGGTAATAAGGGCCGACCGTTTTTCTGTTACTTGGCCACGACGATTCCGCATGCCGAATTATTGGTCCCTGCAGACTCGCTCGCCGAATACGATGGAAAGTTCCCAGAAAAGCCCTACGTCGGCGATCGTTATGCCTCGAATCCAAGGCCTCGCGCAACGTATGCGGCAATGGTTTCACGCATGGATCGCGATATCGGCAAATTGGTAGCGTTGGTGAATGAACTAGGTATCGAGCGAAACACACTCATTCTTTTCACCAGCGATAACGGTCCTATCAACGCCGGTGGAGCGGACCCGGACTTCTTCAACAATGGAGGAGGGTTACGAGGATGGAAGTTCGGCCTGTACGAAGGCGGGATTCGCGTTCCTCTCATTGCAGCTTGGCCAGGCCGAATTGCAAAGGGTGTTGTGAGCGAATTGCCAACCTGCCAAGATGATTTCTTGCCAACCGCATGCGATTTGGCGGGTATCATAATGACTATTCGTACAGATGGCGTCTCAATCCTACCTACATTGGTTGGGAATTCGAACCAGCGAAACCGCGATACTTTGTATTGGGAATCCCCAAGCGCCAAAGGGCTTATGCAAGCAGTTCGACAAAAGAACATCAAAGGAATCCGCCCGAACAAGGATGCAAAGTTAGAAGTCTATGATCTAAAAAATGATCCGAACGAGCAGAATGACATTGCATCAATGCGGCCAGATCTGGCCTCTCGCATCGTTTCTTTGTTCGAAACAGAGCATCGTCCGCGAGAGTAGAGACCATTGAAACGAGTATTAAAAACAACAGGGATGGAAAACTATGTCGAATGTTTTAATGACAATGACTTACAGGCTAGGCGTCTTTGCTGTGGAATACAGAGCCCAATTAACTTCGATGCTGTGCGCCATTTTAGCGTGGCATTCGATTGGTGTTGGTGCAGTTCAAGCGGCAGATATGCTTAACGTACTCTTTATATTGAGCGACGATTTGAGGCCCGAGCTTGGTTGCTATGGTGCTCCTGTTCAGACCCCGAACATCGACAATTTGGCTGCCGTATCGACTAGATTCGATCGCGCATACTGCCAATACCCGTTGTGCAACCCATCCCGCACGTCGCTTCTGACGGGACTCTGTCCGACACAGTCAAGTGTTCTGGACAATCGAGAAGATTTTCGCAGGCTAATGCCTGATCGCATTACGATGCCACAAATGTTCAAGAACGGAGGCTATACGACGGTAAGGCTTGGAAAGGTCTTTCATGGAGGCATCGATGACGTCGCTTCGTGGAGCGAGGGAGCAGAGTCAAGACCGAAAATGAACAATGCGAATAAGAACGCGGGCGGAAATCGCAAACCAGATGGTTCGGCAAAGAGAGAGGGTTTAACGTCAGCCAACAACGATGGCAAGCCGATGACCGTGGCCACTGGAGTCGTCACCGATCAAATGCGCAATTCCGATCAGAGGATAAAGCTGGCAGGCGACGGTGAGGCACACGGTGATTATCGTACCGTTAACGCTGCCATCGCAGCCATGGAACGGCTCAAAGACCAACCGTTTTTTATTACATGTGGCTTTACCAAGCCGCATGCGGCTCCAACTGCCGCTGTTAGATTTTATGACCTTTACCCACCAGAAAAACAAATATTGCCCGCCGATTTCGCAGCCTTTCCAACTCCACCGAAAGGCTTCCCGGCGGCCGCGCTAACCAAACAGAACATCGACTTGTTTTGGAATCGAGAAGCCAAAGCTGACGAGGCGAGGCTGATGCTTCAATCGTATCGGGCTTCGGTCAGTTGGGTCGATTGGAACGTCGGTCGGTTATTAGGACAATTGGATAAGCTCGGCCTTCGAGAGAACACGATTGTCGTTTTTTGGGGAGATCATGGATACCATCTCGGTGAGATGGGCAAGTGGTCCAAGCACGCTAGTTTGTTCGAAACAGGAACACGTGTTCCCATGATGATCTCGATACCTGGCTCGAAGGGAAATGGAACCGTGGTTTCAAGTCCCGTTCAAACGCTGGACCTCTATCCGACGCTGGCTGGTCTATGTGGTCTAACGGCGCCGTCCGATTTGCCTGGTCATAATCTTAAACCAGTCTTATCAGATCCATCTGCAGTTTGGTCTCATCCGGCATTTTCTGTAGCTGGGGACAAAGCCAATTTGCATCGCTCGGTTCGAGTCAATCGATGGCGATATATCGAGTGGAATGGTGAAGACGGAGGGGCGGCATTGATTGACGAGACCAATGATCCGCACGAACAAAAGAACCTAATCAACGATCCCTCACACGCTAAGACGCGAGACAAGTTGAAAGAGTTGTTAACGACGCTCCCGTAGTACAGGCTAGCGGCCTGCACTAGATTCTTGCCTCACGGAAGATCACGAAGCAGGGGCTTCCGACTATAACTCGACGGCACCGATACTATCGGATCTTCCAGACGGACATTTGGACTGCGACGACTTACCACCCTCAGATAACCGAGATGACTTCCGCGATCAGATTGAACCGCGTTAATCTCGACAAGATTGTTTGGAGCAATGGTATTGTGCCATTGCAACCATAATTGCCATCCATCTGTCATCGTATCCGCGAGCATTACTTCGACGACCCCAGTTCGCTCCCAATGTCGACGCCACCACGCAGGCGAATGCAAACACCACAATGACGGTTCACTCGACATCCATTCCTGAAGACTGACAGGAGGAGAGCCCTCGATTTCATGGATAAGTCCGGCTCCTGCGATTGCGATAGTACCATTAGGCTTTACGAACCTCGCAAGATAATTCAAATAGTGATCGTCCGTTCCGTAGTATGGAAAAGAATCGATCGAAACGATTGCGTCGAAAAAGTCCGAGGCAAACGGTAGGGACCGCGCATCGGCGTGGATGGGGTAGACTTTTCCCTCGACGCCAGCATCGACAATTCGAAGCAAGTTGTCTGTTGCATTACACCACAAATCGGTCGCCCAGACAGTGACGTTGTATTCGCGAGCGAGGAATATCGACGAAGATGCGCAGCCGCAACCCAGGTCCAACACGTTCATTCCTGGCTTCAGATCCAGGGCCGAGGCTAGCCACTCCGTTAGCCACAAGGAATTCGCACCTCCGCTTGCGTTCGCCACAACCCATTCCGGATGATAGGCGTTGGAGCGAGGGAATCGAGCGACAAAAAGGCTGTCATTGGGGCTCATAGATACTTTTCCCGAGGTTTGTTTTGATAGTTCTTGAAAACTCTGGCCCGTCTGTCCTATGCTCGGGAACTGAGTTCAAAAGCTCGCTTCACATCGCCCATTAATAAAATTACGAGCGCCCAAATGCCAATTGGCATCCCGATTAGGCAACAGCACGACCCAAAATTGAGCATCGATACAATTGAAGCGGTTAATGCAACTGCCCAAGTCTTTATTCGCATCATCTGAATTCCGCCGAAAAGAACAAACAAGCCAACGAGAATGAATACTGTCTGGATTGCGGCAGCAACAGGCCCAACTGTCCCTTTCATCATTTGAGCAGCCAATTCTGGCGTGTCAGGCGGAATCTGTGGAACTTGGCTTATTAACGCATTAATCACTCCAAAAATGGAAGCAATAAAACTTAGGCCTCCGCAAACAATCAATGCAATTGCGGGGGCCTGAACCTTTGTTTTGTTAAACGGAGGTTGAGGATCGAATGTCGCCGGAATGCTTTGGTACGGATTTAATTGATTATCCTGCTGAAAATCGCCGCTCATTATTTCTCCAAAAATCGTTGCTTGCCGGGGGAATCAACTGGCAGGTGGCCGGGGCCAATTGAATGATCGCTTCCACTTATCAGTAGACACAATGCTCTTAAGCCGCACTAGGTGTCATAGCTAGGGTAGTGATCAAAAGTCAGGCTGAACCGGACGCTAGCGCGTTCCGGCTGATTAGCCGCAGGGCGCTAGCCCACGGTTTGCGGCCCATGTTGTGATCGACGCCTGTAGTGGACCAAATCTGGACTGATCGAATTCAGGATTCGTGCTAAAATCCTAGAATCGAGAGATTGCTTTTTTGCTCAGACTAGCAACCAACACTACAAAAAGTCCAATGACGATAGCATCGCGGGTGGTTTCACCCGGTCCAAATGACAAGACAATACGCACAGACGATGGGAAGATCTTGCCGATCCCGGATGGATGGGAGCTTTTGCCGCCCGGCGATGCTGGGCTAACTCGCCGTGTAAAGACAGCCGGGCCAACTTGGACGGTTCAAGAAAAGAAGGGTCGCAGAACCTTTTCAAAAGGTGTGTGGGCTCCTAAGGCCACGATTCACTCAATTCGAAATGATCTTGAGCAAGAGCGTTCCACTGATTCTTATGCTAAACGCAAAGTTGCCGATGCGAATCGAAGAGAAAAAAAACAAACGGAGTATGTCGAAGACTTCGGAGCTGCAGTCTTTGATTTTTTGAATTTTGCGTCACGCTACGATGCACTCGCAAAAAAACTGGCTGCAGCGGTTACTTTGCATGCGACGCCGGTCGGTAGCGGGACAGTGGCTAGAACCGAACGTATTCCGATCGAACAGCGAGCCGAGTCTGCTGTCATCGCTTGGATGCGCCACCAAACAACAGCATACGACAATCTCAAGATACCTCGAGTCAAAGGGGAGCGGCGAGAAGTCCGACGAATGTTGGCAGACCAGTCCCGTCAATTGCTTGAAGACTATCGACGTGGGCACAATGTCAATGCTGATTTTTGCCCGCTTCAAAAAGCATTCAAAGAATAAACCATGTACCATCAAACAGTTGTAAAGCCCAATGCCGAGGAAGTTGCGATTGCAGCGACCGAATGGCTGATAGAGACGATCAGTGAATGCATTGCTGCGCGAGGCTTTTGCAGTATCGCGCTTTCAGGCGGTTCGACCCCCAAACGCCTGTATCAACTCATCGCGGAAAATGAATCGAAAAGCGTCGATTGGTCGAGCGTCACGTTAATCATGGGTGATGAACGGAATGTCCCACACGAGCATGTCGATAGTAACTACCGCATGGTGCGAGAAGCTTGGCTCGATCGACTTGATCCAATAGCGTGGCCGAAGTCGATGCCGAAAGTGCTTCCGGTTGCGATTCATGCAAAAGCGCCCGACCGAGCGGCTGCAGAATATGAAAAAGCGATACGTGCGTCGCTACGAGTCAATTCCGACGCCGACGACGCAGAAATCCCCGCAATCGACATCGTACTGCTTGGGTTAGGCGATGACGCTCACACTGCGTCCCTATTTCCAGAAACCGATGCCCTCAGAGAATCGCATCGACTCTTCGTCGCGAACTTCGTGCCAAAGTTTTCGGCATATCGTCTGACCCTGACTGCTCCCATGATCAACGCGGCTCGAAACATTGCGTTCCTGGTGTGTGGGCCATCCAAGCGTCCAGCAGTCGATGTTGTTTTGCACGGTCCACGTCATCCTGACGAATACCCGGCTCAATTGATTGAGCCTAAGCTTGGGAGACTTTGGTGGTTTCTCGATACGGCTGCTGCCTCCGAAGTACTGAAGTAACTGACTTAAATCTATGCCTGACGACTCGACACAAAAACCCGCATCCCAGCCCCTAAGCGAACAGCCGGCTAACTCATCTTCACTTAGCCCATCCTTTAGTGGCCTTCGAGTCGCAGCACTTGAAAGCAGGCGACGCGACGACTTTGCAAGATTGATTGTGCGATTTGGGGGCGTACCATTTGTCAGTCCTTCGATGCGTGAAGTCCCAATTGAGAAGAACAAAGAAGCGGTCGATTTCGCTTATCGTGTCATGACCGGTGAAATCGGAGCTGTAATTTTCCAAACCGGCGTCGGCTTCAAGCAACTGATCGCAGCCATTGAACCACACGTCGACAAACAGCGATTCCTCGATTCGTTGTCGGACATTCCAACGATCGCTCGCGGGCCAAAACCGGTTGCGGCCATGCGTGAATTCGGCTTGCAAGCAACTCATCGCGCACCGGAACCGAACACTTGGCGAGAGGTTTTGCAAACCATCGACATCCACGTGCCTGTATCCAACGTGGAAATAGGTCTCCAAGAATATGGCACATCCAACCATTCGCTAGTCGCCGGCCTTGAAGCTCGTGGCGCCACAGTTACAACTGTCAAAGTCTATCAATGGGATCTGCCGGAGGATACACAGCCGCTTATTGAAAACGTTCGGGCTATCGTCCGAGGTGAACGCGATTGCCTGTTGTTTACCAGTGCCCATCAAGCGGTGAATCTATTGCGGATTGCGAATCAATTGGACTGCGAAGCCGCACTTCGACTCGCACTTCGAAGCATGGTGGTTGCCTCAATTGGACCAACTACAACCGAAATGCTTCAGCACCTGGAAATCCCAATCGATCTCGAGCCTGAGCATTCAAAGATGGGCCACCTCGTTCAAGCTTCTGCGGAAAAGAGTCCTCGCATTCTCAAAGCCAAACGATTTACAGGCATCACCGGCTTGCCAATCGGAGTTTCAAGAAACGACCTATCCGCAAAAGATCAACAAAGTGCTCCCACGCCAATGAACCCATATTACGACAACCCATTCATGAAAGCCTGTTTTAGGCAATCGACAGATCTTACGCCCGTTTGGCTGATGCGACAAGCTGGACGGTATATGGCTGAATATCGAGCCGTCCGCGAAAAGGTATCGTTCCTGGAATTGTGCAAGAACTCGTCGTTGTGTGCAGAAGTAATGGTCACAGCAGTCGAAAAGCTTGGCGTCGATGCTGCTATTATTTTCTCCGACTTGTTGCCGATATTGGAACCGATGGGTTTTCATTTGGAGTTCACCGCTGGGGATGGACCGGTTATCCATAACCCAATCAGATCACCGAAGGACGTTGACCGTGTAAAGCCGCTGGAGAATATGGAGGCGTTGCAATTCGTTGCCGATACGGTATCTGCCACACGCAAGAGTCTACCTGACAGGATTCCTGTGATCGGGTTCTCTGGATCGCCCTTTACGTTGGCAAGTTATATGATTGAGGGAAGCGGCTCCAGAAATTACATCCATACCAAGACATTGATGTTTTCCGATCCAGACGCTTGGCAAGTGCTGATGAATAAACTGGTGGATTCCATTGCGCTTTACCTTAACTCGCAAATCGCGGCAGGCGCACAATGCGTTCAACTGTTCGATTCCTGGGCTGGGTGCTTATCACCAAACGAATACCGAACTCGCATATTGCCCCACATGCATCAGCTGATGGAGTCGATCGTACCTGGTGTACCTGTAATCAATTTCGCAACTGGTAATCCTATGTTGACTTCATTGCTGCGTGGTGATAGCCGAACCGTTGTCGGATTGGATTGGCGCGTACCATTGGATGTTGGTTGGGATATGGCAGGCAACGATCGTGCTGTACAGGGCAATCTCGATCCGACGGTTCTTTTCTCAGATCTGGACACGATTCGAGATCAAGTACACTATGTCCTTTCCCAAGCGTCTGGTCGTCCAGGGCATATTTTTAACCTAGGGCATGGAATCCTTCCCGGAACGCCTGTCGACAATGTCATTGCGTTGGTCGATATGGTTCACGAACTCAGCGACCGCCGCAAGTAGCCCCGTAGCAAGAAACGACGCTAATGCTTTTTCAAAACGTATCGTTGCTTTCCGTCGGCTACGTGTTACCTCCAATGGTGGTCACCTCTGAGAATATCGAGACTCAGCTTGACGCAGTTTATGAGCGGCTCAAGCTGCCTCAAGGACGACTCGAGGGCATGAGTGGCATTCGCGAACGCAGACTCTGGCAGCCAAAGACCCGCATCAGCGACATGAGCGCGGAGAGCTGCCGCCGAGCACTAATCGCCGCTAGCGTGGAGCCTCAGGAGGTGCAATGCCTCATACATGCAAGTGTTTGTCGCGAGTATCTTGAACCAGCTACGGCCTGTCGGGTCCACCATCTAACAGGCTTGCCTGAGAATGCATGGGTGTATGATGTCTCAAATGCTTGCCTGGGGGTCATGAACGGAGCTGTCCAAATAGCTCAATTGATTGAATGCGGAGTGATTCGTGCAGGCTTGGTCGTCGGTACCGAGGACAGCCGGGGACTTTTGGAAGCCACCATTCGTCAACTAAATTCCGATTCCAACTTGACGCGCCAATCGATCAAGCCAGCATTTGCTTCGCTGACGATTGGATCGGGAAGTTGCGCTTGGCTTTTGGGAGATCGGCGCCATTTCGAATCGAAATCACCAGGATTGGGAGCAAGTGTTCGTGGTGCCGTCGCGGTGGCTCGGACTCAGTATCACGGTTTATGCCAAAGCGACACCGACCAGACGGGTAGCGGCATGCAACCGATCATGAACACCGATTCGGAGTTGTTGTTGGAAGCAGGGGTTGAGACAGGCAAGGCAGCGTTTGACCTGTTGCTTTCTGAGTTATGTTGGCAACGAAAGGACATTGGTGCAACGGTTTGTCATCAAGTTGGTTCGGCACATCGAAGGAAAATGTTAGAAACGCTTGGCATGCCCCTGGAGACCGACTTTGCAACGTTTGAACGATTGGGAAACACAGGGTCGGTGGCACTTCCAACGGCCCTCGGAATCGGACTTTCGCAATCCAATTTTCATACAGGAACAAAAAGTGCACTGCTCGGTATAGGCTCTGGTCTCAATTCCGTCATGATCGGAATCGAATTTGGTACAATAGCGGTCAAAAGCGAATAGGGACTCGACCTGGGCTGTGCGACAAATAGCAGTTTACGAAAAATGCGTTGAAGCGAGTTTTGCGCCGTTCTGCGTTCAGCCTTTCAGGTTGGTCGGGGGCTTGTCCTGGGCTGTTAAAAAACTGCTATTGTGGCGTTTCTTGCTTGCGCAATTTATGTTCCGTGAGAGACCCCAGCGGCCTTGTGCCGCTTGGTGAATAAGA
>JAYTVL010000559.1:0-3466 GCA_043744075.1 Pirellula sp.
CACACTCCGTGTGACGTCCGCAGTTCAAAAACCTTTGGTTTTTGAGGCAGCGTCACACGGAGTGTGACGGGTACTTTCTTCGGATTCAATAAAATCACAGCCGCTTAACAGTGCTAAGCGTATCGATTCAATTCTGCTCGCAATATCGCTTCGGAAGTGACGCCGACACGACGAGCCACGATCTTGCCTTGGTGAATGATTAATAAAGCTGGAATGGACGAAATATTGCAGGCTGAAGCCAACGACTGGTTTTTATCAATGTCGACTTTGCAGACTTTGAAATCGCGAGCCAGTGAGTCGATGGTGGGTGTCATTTGCCGACAAGGGCCGCACCACTCGGCCCAGAAATCCACAAGTACAGGCACATCGGATTGGATTACTTCTTTGCGCCAACTAAATTCGCTGAGTAACATGGTTTTCCTTAGATTCCATCGTTCCGTTCCACCGCTTTATTCATCCCAGTTGCACGGTGCAGTGCTTGCTTCCCAAATTTCTTTGCAATCTGATCCGTAACCTTGTCCAAGGATCTTTGTTGCTCGCGTTCGGACTCGTCAAACAACTGCAGCTGCATCATATTTGACTGATCAAAATTACTGACGCCGAATCCAATTAATCTAACCGGCAAATGATTTTTTGGAAGCCGGTTACAAAGCAGTTCGATCCCAGCTTCAAGTAATTCGCTGGTGATGTTCGTAGAACGACCGAGCGTCATCGATCGCGTCAAGAACTTGAAGTCCGAGAAACGAATCTTCAACTCTATCGTACGACCCATCCGATCTTGGTTACGCAATCGCCGGCCTACTTGTTCCACCAAGTTTACAAGCCATGCCTTGAGATCATCGACTTCGCGAATGTCTTCCGCGAAGGTTGTTTCGTTTGAAATCGACTTGGCCTCACGGTCAGGTACGACAAGTCGATTGTCGATACCATGCGATAGTTGCCAATAGTGCTCTCCAGAAGCCCCAAAGAGTTCAGTAAGCGTCTCTTTTGAAAGTTGGCGAAGTTGGCCAATGGTTGAGATCGCGAATCGCTTAAAAACCTGGGCTGTGACCTTTCCTACTCCCCAAATCCTTCCGACGGGTAATGGGTCTAAGAACGTTTGGATTTGATCGGCCATGACCACGACGAAGCCATTTGGTTTTTTCAGGTCGCTTGCGATTTTTGCAACAAATTTGTTTGGGGCAACACCGACAGAAGCTGTCAATCGGAGCTTTTCTTGCACAAGCGATTTGATTTGCTGACCGATTTGGGGTGCAGGCCCCAGCAAGCTTTCACTTGCGGTTACATCGAGAAACGCTTCATCGAGCGAGAGTGGTTCGATTAGGGGAGTGAATTCTTCGAAGATCACGCGAAGCTGATTCGAAACGGCAGCATAATGGTCTATGCGGGGACGAATGAAGACCGCATGCGGACAAAGTTGCTTGGCTCGATGAGCCGACATGGCGCTGTAGATGCCGAATTTTCGAGCTTCGTAACTGGAGGCGGCCACGACGCCGCGTCCTTCCGCCGTGCCGCCAACAACGACGGGCTTACCCAAAAGCGATGGATCGTCGCGTTGTTCGACTGAGGCATAAAAAGCATCCATGTCAACGTGCAGAATCATTTTATCATGATACCCTGCAAAAGATTTTAACGTAACTCAAGCCTGACAGAATCAATGCGTATTCCCTCCATCAGGCGTTTCGTTTTCCTATTCTCTCAGCCGTGATTCGCTGTCATATTTTGCAGCTTCCTCAGGACGATCCAAAATCGCGTAAAGTTCGACTAATTTCTTCCTGGCGGATTCCACACTTCCTCGCAAATCTTGTGGAATCGAATTCAAGTCTTTCATCATCCCTTCATAGCCACCGCGTAGATGTTTCTCGGCTTCTTCAAACCATTTTTGATCGAAGCAAAATTCCCCGTATTCGGCCATAATGCGAAACGTGCGATAATCGTTCATACTCTTTCGCATTCGAATCTCCAACGCTTCAACGAAAAGCTTCTCTGCCTCTTCGATTTGCCCATTCTTGCCGTAAGCTCTAGCGAGTCCATTCATCGATAGCAGCGTGTCCTCATGGTCCTTTCCAAACTTCTTCAGTCGATTCGTGTAAGCCTTCAATAGTGTTCTTGCTGCATCGACGAACTCCTGTTGATCCATTTGCATAACTCCCATTGCCTGCATTGTTTGCATGGTATACGGGTGATCGCCTCCCAGTGCATCTTCCTGTATTTTCAGAGCCTTTTCGCAAAGCGAGAAAGCTTTGTCGGTCTGTTTCGTCGCACTATACATTTGAGCCAAACTCGTTCTCAAAGCCATCGCGTCGGTGTTCTTACCCAGGTCGTTTGAATCGGCAATTTCGATGGCTTCTTCAAGCAGCTTGATACCCGCGTGGCTATTTCCGCCGCTGAACAGTGCTCCTCCCAAGTTGTTCATGGCTTTCAAAGTTTGAATGTGCGTTGGCCCTAACACTCTCTTGCGTGTTTCAAGATTGGCCTGATAAAGAAGCCTGGACTGCTCCCACTGATTCGTCAAGTCGTAGGCCATCGCTAAATTGTTGACCGTAGATGTTGTGTGAGGATGATCATCTCCTAGGACTTTTCTCCTCAATCGAAGGGCTTCCTGAAGCATCGGAATTGCTTCTTCGGATTTGCCTAATTTGTTCAATACGGCCCCCAAGTTCGTGGTGATGCGAAGCGTTTCGGCATGCTCAGGCCCCAAAGCTTCCATCAGTCCCTTGCGAGCTTTCTCATACGCTTCTTCTGCCTGTGACAGCATTCCGACCGCCGAGTAGCTGGAAGCCAGATCGGCAAGACTTGTTAGAGTCGTTTCATGAGTTTGGCCGAGAAGTTCGACATACTCGGTCTGGCACCGCTCATGGAGTTCGATCGATTTCTTCAACTCTCCAGCGAGCTTGTAGGATGAGGCCAAATTGACCTTGGCTACAAGCTGATTGGATTGCGACGCATTCGAAGCAGTTGCAAGGATAGCCACCGCTTGTTCCCCCAGTTCAATTGCCTTCTTGAAATTTCCTGCGCTGCGATTGGCAGTTGCTAGGCTTGAGATGATGTTTCCTGCCACACTGTCCGTTATGCCGTAGCGTTCCTTGTAAATCTCAACGCCTCTTGTGAGAACCTCTATTGCCTGGTCATAGAGTCCAAGCTTGATGTATGTATTTCCGATAGTATGCAATAGCTTGGAATGGATGAAGGGCCGATTCGCGAAATTGCGTTCAAGCGTCTCGATACTACGTTCGAATGCGTCGGCGATGGTCACTTTGCGGCCATCGACCACTGGGCTGGGGCGACCAAGCATTTCCGCCATGAAATTGGCAACGGCATCGCTGGTTTCACGTGCATCCTTTTCTTTTTGGCGAGAGGATTCTGCTTCGAGTTGTTTTTGCTCTGCCAACTCCCGAGCCGCGCGCTCTTTGACTTCAGCTGCGACTGCGAGCGCATACTGACGTCTCGATTCCAACCAGCCGAT
>JAYTVL010000560.1:0-11999 GCA_043744075.1 Pirellula sp.
AAGGATAACGAATGTGGTGGCATCTACTCGATCGCCGTGCCGCGCCTAAACATGTGCTTGCCACCGCTTGCATGGCAAACATACGACGTCGAATTCACCTCCGCGAAGTTCGATGCCACAGGCAAACGCATCGCTTGGCCACGCATCACCGTACGACTCAATGGCGTGCTCATTCACGAGAATCGCGAACTGAATAAAGACTTCACCACATCTGCGCCGATTTCCCGCTCCTTGGATGGACCGCTCGGACCTGTATTTTTGCAAGAGCATAGCAACCCTGTTGAGTTTCGTAACATTTGGATTGTGCCGGGTGAAACGCAGCCGCAGCCGCAACACCAGCCACCAGCGCAACAGCAGCAGCTCATAGGCCAGCGCTTTCTGACGCTCAACACCATCGTCCGCGTGCGCCAAATCGAAGTCACTCGCGATACTGCTCATGGCCCCGACGAGTCGATCATTCACACATCGGCCGAGGCCCAAACGTTTCGCGAAGCGATCGAAACAGCGTGGCCGGGAGCACGCATCACTTGGGCCTTTAGTTGGTTCGCTCTGCACGATGAACGCCCGCAGTACCGTGAGCTACGTGCACACATCGTTTCGTATCAAAAAAAGTTCGGCGATGAAATCACCTTCATTCCCGGCGCCTACTTTTCGAATATGTATAACGCTCGCGAACAGGTAAATCGTGACCTTCATGAAGGCTTGAAACGCGTTTCGGAAATCGTCGGTGACGGCTATCGTCCGCAGAGCGTAGTCGCTGGTTTCCTGGCTGCTGAAAACTTGCGCTACTTAGCGGATGTGGAGGGCATTCACGTTTGCCAGGGTAATATCTGGAGCCAATACGCGGTCGATAACGGCGATGGCGAGGGCTCCATCTCGTATCCATACTACCCATCGCGCGAGCATTTCTGCAAACCGGCACAAGAGAAAAAGGATCTCATCGATTGCGTCAACCTCGACGGCTGGACCGTTGATTTTCTCGCTGCCCGCGTCCCAGGTCGGAAAATGGTAGATGGCGAGCTTTGGCGCAGTCGTCAAGGGGTCGGTCCGATTGAGACGGTGCTCGATATGGGGACTGAGCGCGGCACCAAGTCCATGCTCGCCACGACTGCCGCGCATTTCGACGATGGCTTCGCCCGCAACGGCTTTGCCTGGGTAACCTGCGGCTGGGAGATGGGGCTTGTGGAAGCGCGTAAAATTTACGGCTACGGCGGGCGCAACGGCATGGACGGCCTCCACCGTTGGTTGACCGAGACCCGCAAACGCTGGCCCAATGCCAAGCTCATTACACAAGGCGAATTCGGACTGCTCTGGCGAACGCATTTTCAGAACAATGACAAACTTGATTACCAATTTGTCTACCGCGGTGCAGGCATCCGTGCCTCTCAAGAGAGCCTCGAAATCCGCTGGTTCATGAACAAGGATTTCCGTCTCGCCTTGCTGCGCGATTGGAAAGAAGACGGTTCAGAAAAAGTGATTGACTTCACCCGTTACGATCTTCCTGCAAGCGAACCAGCCGACCCCGCACCCTGCCAACAATCGCGCAATTGGAGCTTGATGAACCGCATAAACCAGAAAGGAACCCGCCCGCAAGATGTTCCGGTTTCGCTATCAGAACTAACTATCGAAGACCAAGCTCTCATCCGCAAACATTACCCCAAACTGCTACCGACTGCTATCAAGTAGCGAGCTATGATAAACTGGCACGACACTGGGAGGTTGTGGTTTTTTTGAATCCGAAGAAAGTACCCATCACACTCCGTGTGATGTTGCCTCAAAAACCAAAGGTTTTTGAACTGCGGAAATCACACGGAGTGTGATGGGCACTATAAACTCACAGCCCTTGCGGGAGAAACCGTCGTCTCCCCGCCAACTCATTTCATATGCACGCCAACTCGAGGCCATCCATACACTTCATACGACATCTATACGCTATTGCTTTTCTTCTTTTAAGCATGATCCCATCAGCGGCCGCTGACATAGTTCCGAAAATCATACTTATGATGGCAGACGACCTCGGCTATGGCGACCTCGGGCTCACAGGCAGCAAGCAAATCCCCACGCCGAACATCGATTCGCTGGCAGGCGACCGAAGATGACCTTAAGCGCTTCGCCCATATCAAAGACAAGCTGCGCCGCACGTATTGCGCCATGGTTTACCGGCTGGACAAAAATGTTGGCAAGATCCTAAATGAAGTGCGCCGCCAGGATATCGAACGGGACACTCTCATCGTGTTCCTGAGCGACAACGGTGGCCCGAGTGCGCCACAAATTACTAACGGATCGGTGAACGTACCGTTCCGCGGCAGCAAAACGACCGTCCTTGAAGGCGGCATCCGCGTGCCGATGCTCCTCCGCTGGCCCGCCGTTCTGCCGGCCGGGAAAACGGTCGATGATATAGTCTCGTCACTTGACATCGTGCCAACCTGCATGAATGCGGCCGGCGGGGTTCTCGAGCGAGCAGCCCGTCTCGACGGCTCCGACCTTGTTCCGTTGCTAACAGGGGTGGCGAAACAATCGCCACATGAGTCATTGATGTGGAACTGGGAAACTGGGAAAACCTTTGGCCGAACCCCATTTTCCGTGAGCCTGCAGACTGGCGGCGCAGACATCTTGGCTTTTATGACAGTAGTTACCCCATGCATCAGCCAGAGTAAAGCTCAAATTGTATCGGCTGGTCGCGAATTAAGTAGCGAGGAGGACCTTGGAGAGCGCCACTTTTTATTGGGTACTGCTTCTTAAGCCATCGTCCATCGACGTAGCCTAGGCTTCCAGCCTGAGTATTCATGAGAGATCCTCACAGTCAGGATGCCTATGCTACGATAGAAACAAGAAGCGCTGTCCAAGTTGGAAGTCGATTCATCTAGGTTCGTTTACTAGGAAATGAATGATTCGAATTGCATGCCCCAGGCTGCGTGCATCGGAGGTTTGGCTGACTCGCAACTCCAACTCGTGCGTCCCATCAGTTAGGTCAGAAGCTAACATCTTTGCCCAGGGAAGATGCAGCCCAGGACTCCACTGCGTAAAAAGCTCTTGCGTTTGCCAGTCTCCTTGATCGATGCGATATTCGATATTTCCTGTGTCAGGTCCCGCAGCAACAAAAATCCCCACGCCGATTCCTTTAAAGACTATTTTCATCGTAGCGCCTGGCTCTTCAGCAATGAGCGCTGGGACATTCACGAAGCCTTGACGTGTCCCCACTTTCCCCTCTGGTTTCCAATTCGCTTCCACTCTCCAACCGCTCACAATCGAGGTATTTTTGGCTTCGTATTCTTTTAATGGACTTACAAGTCGTCCGAAAAAATAGCTCGCATTGTCTAATGGTGAAGGCAAGTTGGAAGCGGCTGTTACCTTGTTCTTACTTTCACTCCATGCAGCGGAGAGCAATCGACCGATCGCGCGTGCATAAAGAGTGTGGCCAAAGGGGGCTGGATGAAGGCCAATAAAATCTTTCTCCCAAGTGAACTCACCGGCATCGATTCGCTCCGTCACCTCACGCGCGAGATTGATAGAGGGAATATGGTAGTGCTCAGCCACGCGTTCATGGTTGACGATTACCGAAGGGGTTTTGCCTTGTCGAATCTCGGTCATTTTTCCCGGGTCGACGAAATGCAGCAACACAACGTCCATATTTGGGTTGGAAAGAAGGGCTTGTCGAACAATTCCTTCCATGCCACGAACTTGTTCAACATCCGAGAAACCATTGGTGTCGTCGTTCACTGCCGCTTCCTCGAACAATAAATCCACCGGCCCCCTTGCAAGCACATCGCGTTGAAAACGGAACGCTCCCGGCGTTGACCCGAGTGAACTAATTCCGGCGTCTACAAAATCGAACTCCGTCTCAGGGAATCGTCGCTTCAGGTCTTCGCAAACAAGGTTGCGCCAGCCGTTAGAAGCTGTGATCGATCCGCCAAGGAACGCGACACGGCCTAGCTTCGTTTGCTCGAATTTCGCTCTGCACTTTTGCAATCCATTTCGCAAAAGAAAATAGTCGTACCCAAATGGCGTCAAAGCTTCTGTTACTTGATCAGCAAATCCGGTGTGAGTTAAAACAAAGTTGACGATGCGAGTTGGGTCTTCAAGACTATGCGGGTGGTGATTGCAATGTGGCTTAGCGATCACATTCATCGAACCACCGAGGGCTTGATAACGTTGCTGAACTAACAGCGAGTTTTCTTCGATTGGGACTACATCATCTGTCGCGCCGCAAACGTGCAACAACGGAATCTTTGCTTTTGCCAACGATTCGATCTGATGGATGGGATTTAGTTTGCTCTTCGTCGCCTCCTCGTCGTTATTGAACTCGTAGACTTTCTTCAGTCGTTCCCAATCAGCGAGAGAACCTTTGCCTCGACCTTTTCCTCCAGGCCAGCTTGTGAAGTCGCATACTGGAGCGTCGTTATACATGCACGCAACTTTTTCCGGATTGCGGGCTGCCCAATTGAGTGCAAAGAGGCCGCCTCGACTGAAACCCTCTAAGACTGCTCTAGCCGACAGCTTGAACTCTGAAGTGACGTGCGCGTGCATTTTGTCCATAACCACCATTGACAATGGTCCGCCGTAGAGGTTTTGCATCTCAACATAAGCAACAAAGAAGCCCTTGTTGAGCAATGCGATATCGGCTTGAGGCTGGTGACCGAAAAACTCAGTCCGCCAGATCCAAGGACTACCTGGTGCTGCTTTCGTCGGTTCGATAAGAAAGGCCTTGCGACCTTCGACCGAGAATTCGATCTTGTTAAAACCCTGCCAAGTTTCCGCCGAAACGTTTTGGTTGATAAGCGTGGATGCTAACAAGGCAAGAAGCCACGCCCAATTGAGTAAAGGTCCGATTTTTGGATGCATTGGTTTAATTCCAGGTTATTGCATGCTTCGTTCTAGCACCCATGCATAAGTTTCTTCGTTTAACCGCGTGGGCATCGCCCTGCGCTTTCGCGAGGAAAACTCGGCCCGATGAGCACGCGGTTAAACAAGTTGTGTACGAAAACTTGTGCATGGGTACTTACAAGCTTCAAGTCTAACGTTAGTGAATCATTTCTGAAATGCGGCCTACAAGCTGATTCGGAAGAATGTGTCATCGCTTCAAGAATATGATAGACTCTTAGGCGAGCGAGAATTGACTTGGATAGGCAGTACAATCATAACCCGCTGCGTAGGCGAGGGAAAACGACCCGCTGCGTAAGCGAGAGATGACGACCGGTCCCTCGCTTACGCAGCGGGTTACGAAAAAATTGCAGACTCGGAGATGCGGACCTACATGATAATTAATTAACTATACGGTGCGGCTTGAGCGAATTTCCTATATGGTCAAAGTCAGATACGAATGGTGAAACGGCCTCACCGCCGTTTTTGCCGGGGCAAATTCGTTTGCGCGTGACTGGAATGACTTGCACTGGATGTGCGGCAGGCATTCAGCGAGCATTGGAGGCACGCACTGACGTAACGTCGGCAAGTGTCAGTTTAACATCCGGCACGGCGGAAATCGAAGGCCGCGATTTGCAACCCAAGTCGGTCATCGCCACGATCGAGGGTCGTGGTTTTCAAGCTGAATGGATCCCGCAAAACGATGAGGGAATCGGGCAAAGCGAAATCGAAAGGCAACAACAATCAAACGAACGCACATGGCGGCATCGGGCAATTGTTGGAATCGGGCTTTGGGCTCCATTGGAAGCTCTGCACTGGACGGCAACTGCCATGCACTGGCATGGACCGTGGATGCCCTGGACTATGTTTGCTGGTGCGCTGGTGATTATCGTTTTTGCTGGGCTTGAATTCTATAAATCAGCTTGGAAAGCCGCGATTCGCGGAACTACGAACATGGACACGCTGATCTCCATCGGCGCCACTACTGCGTTCGTTTACTCGTCAATCGTAATGTTCCTTCAGCTTGATCTCCCGACCTATTTTGCGGAGGCCTCTGGGCTTTTGGGGATCGTAAGTCTCGGTCACTGGTTCGAAGCCCGAGCGAGTGCCAAGGCGGGTAGTTCCGTGCGTGAATTACTGAAGATGCAGCCTGAGACGGCTGAAATTATGGAGAAGGATGGTTCAACGAGAATAGTAGCGAGCTCAGATGTCCAATTGGGATGGCAACTGATTGTTCGTCCTGGTGGACGTATTGCAGTCGACGGCATTGTTGTCGAAGGAGTGTCGGCAGTCGACCAATCGATTGTCTCCGGTGAATCGATCCCGGTCGATAAACGCCCTGGCGAGCTCGTCGTTGCTGGTTCGATGAACACGACTGGACGTCTAATCGTGGAGACAACCGTCGATGGCCGACATACAACCATTTCTCGAATAGCTCAACTTGTCCAAAAGGCCCAAACCAGCCGAGCGCCCATTCAAAGGTTAGCGGACCAAGTTTCCTCGATCTTCGTGCCAACAGTGTTGTTGATTGCTGTTCTGACGCTCGTCGGTTGGTGGCTTGCTGGTGACTTTTCCAGAGGCATCATTGCCGCAGTGACTGTCTTGATTATTTCATGTCCATGCGCGCTCGGTTTGGCTACACCCATGGCTGTTATGGTAGGTACAGGCGCGGCCAGTCAACGTGGGATCTTGATTCGCAATGCCGAATCACTTGAGCGAATTGGCCGTGCAAGTCGTGTCGTCTTTGACAAGACGGGGACGTTGACTTCAGGCAAGCCCGCTGTCATTGCCATTTCTCCGGTGGCTGGCTACACCGAAGAGAGCTTACTGTTACTCGCGGCATCGGTCGAAGCACCAAGCGAACACCCGATCGGTAAAGCCATCGTCCAAGAAGCCAAAGCACGCGGACTTATTACGATACCCGTCGAGGAGTTCTTTTCGATTCCAGGTCAAGGTGTGCAAGGCAGAGTGGATGGTCGGACCATAGTCGTGGACCGCGACGAGCACACGACCTCGCGAGTTGTGGTGGACGGAATTTGCATCGGAACTTTAACGCTGAGTGATCGGTTGCGAGGCGATGCTGTAGATGCAGTTAGTTCTTTAAAACAATCTGGAATCAGCGTTTCGATCCTTTCGGGAGACAAAAAAGCGACAGCCCAAGCAATAGCAAACCAACTTGGGCTGGAATTAAAGGATGTATTCTACGAAGCAACTCCGGAATCGAAAGCGGCTCATATCCAATCCCTTGGTCGAGACGTGATCATGGTAGGTGATGGTCTGAACGATGCGGCCGCTCTTGCCGCATCGGGGCTGGGTGTGGCGCTGGCCTCGGGCACGAATGTCGCAATCGAAGCAGCAGCGGTTGTAATACCTGGTGATCGAGTTGCTGCGGTGCCGGAACTAATAAAGCTGTCGCGAGCGACGCTTCGAACGATTAAACAGAATCTGTTCTTTGCATTCCTTTACAATGCGTTGGCCATTCCCATGGCTGCATTTGGGCTCCTGGGTGAGAGTGGCCCACTTTGGGCCGCATTCGCAATGGGAGCAAGTGACATCACAGTCGTTGGTAATGCACTTTGGCTGAAAAAGAAACTGGCGTCTGCAAAGTTCGATCCCCCGACGCAAGGAGGTCGTGCGACTTTCGCCCCGAATGGGGCAGCAACATATTAGCCCAGGGCAAAGCGCAGCGACGGAACGTCGCGTAGCGCCGCCCTGGGAACTACAAAACGCCTAACGTTGCCCTGAAGGGGCCCCTTAAAGTGTACGCCTCAGCGATGGCTACTTAGTTCGGCCCCTTCAGGGCAAATGGCTCCTGGTTCGGTCTGTACCCAGGGCGGCGCTGCGCTTTGCCCTGGGCTAAAATGTTTAAGCCCGTTGGGCTAAAAACGACCTAGCTGACGACAGCGTTGGGTCAATGCTCTTTTGTCAACCCATGGACCACCTAACCTACCTGTTACTTCACTTTTGCTTTTTTGGGCTTGCCAATAGGCGGCTGATTTAGTCCGTCGCCGGGCTGATTCCAAAGACGGTAGGGGTCGTTGAGGCGGCGCATCTCGCTGAGAAGCAAACTCTCCATTTCAGCGAGTTTGTCTGCGTATTTTGGGTCGCCGGCCAGGTTGGTCAAAGCGGGGTCCTGTTTTCCATGCTCGATAAGGAATTCGTTAGGGTTGATGGCCAAGTTGAAGAGCTGTGTCTCGTGAACAGTTCCGTCCAAAACATCGTACTTGATCAGTTTCCAGTCACCCTTTTTCACGCAACGCATCCCAGGCTTTGTTCCACCACAGTAAGTGCCATATAGGACATCTCGCACGGTGGATTGTTTGCCTTCGAGCACAGGTTTGAAGCTGAGTCCTTCGTTGCTTTCCGGAATGGGAATACTTGCAAGGTCGCACAACGTAGCAACGGTATCCATTAAATAAATATTTCCAAGTGCACGGCTACTTGGCTTGATGCCCGGCCCTTTGACGATGAAAGGAACGCGCCAAGTATGTTCGTAAAGATTCTGTTTCCCTTGCAAACCGTGACGGCCAATCGCAATACCGTGATCGGCAGTGTAAAAAATGTACGTATTCTCCAATTCGCCCAGGGCTTCAAGCTTAGTCAGAACGCGACCAACTTGAATATCGATAGCTTCGCTGCAAGCGAACTCCCGGCCAAGCTCATTGCGGATTGTCCGTTCATCGCGATTTTCCCAAACACCACTTACTGTGGTTTCGTCCCGTAAGCCGGGATGTCCGTGCGGAAAAGGATGTGCAAAGAGATAGTTTACAGGCAATGCGGGCTGCTTAGGATTGGTCGGAGGGAGACTGTTCCGGTCAGTGTGGTTCACGGCACCATATTTTCCCAGGAGCTCAGGGCGACCATCGCGAGTGTCATGAGGATGGGAGAAGCCAAAGTAAATAAGGAACGGATCTGCATCTTTCTTGGCCTCACGTTCGGTTAGGTAGTTCATTACTTGATCGCCATGCCAGGGACTACCGCTCTCATCAGTGTCGCCGCGCTTGCTAGCATCATGTCGCACAGTGAACTGTTTGTTTGCTCCTTCATACGAGTTTCCTAACTTGCAAGTGCGCATTGTGTCGTAGCCAGCGCGATTGAACAGTGCAGCCAAAGTGCTCTGTTCCAAGTTTGGAGGGCAGTACTTTTCAGCCTGTGGTGCAATCGGCAAATGCCACACGGTTCGACCGCTCATAACCATGTGTCTTGATGGCGTACAAACCGCACCCACAAATGCACCCATGTGGTGTGCTGCATCAAAGACCATTCCCTCGGAAGCGAGTCTATCGATGTTTGGCGATTGGAGCGCCGACTTGGGATTGTAGAACTTAAAGTCAAACGGTGACTGGTCATCCACTAGGATAAAAAGAAAATTCGGACGGCGAGGTGATTCGGAATCCTTTGCTTTAGATGTGGAAGCAAGTGCCACGCGGATCTTATCAGCGACTTGTCCGGCAAGTTTCTTGCTGCCATCTTCTTTGAAATGGACGTTTCCTTTTCCTGCGAAAGCTTCTGGTGCAAACCCTTTCGACGTGGCGTGCAAATCGTTGATGGCGATCGCGTGCGTCTTCATCACTCTAGCTGCGACCGCGTTGTATTTGATGTCGTCATCCACAAAGCGACCTTCTTCATCCTCTGGAACCACTGTCGTTGTTGCCCAGATCAAGGTCGCGCCAGTCTTTTTGAGCCGCTGGACTAGAATCTCGAGATTCTTTTCATATTGTTCTAGACTTGTGCTAACGGTTCCTTTTACCTTATCCCTTTTGCCTTGCGTCTTTGATTCGGGATGACGATAGCAAAGGTCGTGTAGGCCCCAGTTAAAGTGAATGACATCCCACTTTGTCGTTCCGATCCACTCGTCAATATTCTTCAATCCGTTTTCAGTTGGCCCGGCGTTGCCCCTGTTATGCACAATGTTGGCTTCAGCTTGCATTAATTGCTTCACATGTGGGGTGTAACCAATGGAAATGGAATCGCCGATGAGCAAAACTTGGGGAAGTTCTTTTTTGGGTGGCTGAGGCTCTGATCCAGAGGCAATTAAGGAATATGAAAACAGTCCCAGCAGCATGAATGGGGTAGGTAGAAATCGGTAAAGTCTGGTCAGCAATTTATTTCTCCTTGAGATTTAATTTTGATGCTTGTCGTCGTTTAATCCGACACAACCTGAATCGCCAATATAACAGAATTGATGACACTTCTGGCACTACTCGTTGAACGCCGACCAATCGACCTTGGGAGTGACCGGCTGTTACGCATATGCAAACATGGCAAGAGAATGAAATCCAACATTTCCGCTACTAAGCACCCATGCATAAGTTTCTTTGTTTAACCGCGTGGGCATCGCCCCGCGCTTTCGCAAGGAAAACGCGGCCCGATGGGCACGCGGTTAAACAAATTGTGTGCGAAAACTTTTACGTGGATGCTTAGCTGCTTAGCCCCAGCGAAAAATTGCGATATGTCGCATGGAGCGAAGCGGAACGCTGTGGAAACTCGCAAAAGTTGCATAGTGGCGTTGAGCGAGACGAGTCACATCCCGCAGGTTTGCCCGCCAGGATTTATATGCTAGAGTTAGAGTTTGGGATTTGGTTGCTCGATTTGCCGATAAAAATGAGGAGATTTAAGGGTGAAAAACATCTTTGAGACGATGAATCGATACAGCAATTGGATATTTGGCGTTTTGCTAGCTGCGTTCTTTTTAATGTACTTGACTCCGAACAACAAACACCATACCGAACCGTCCACAGACGCTCACTTTCAGTCTTTAGTTGCTCAGGAATCAGGTCCGGTCCTGGTGAAGTTCGGTGCGACTTGGTGTCCACCTTGTGTTTCGACCGATCGTGCCTTAGCCGAATATGAAAGTATGTCAACGAGTGAGGTCAAGGTGGTTGTATTGGATGTCGACGCGAATCCGGAACTATCGAGGCACTACGGAGTGAGGTCGATTCCTCACTCATTTCTATTCCTGCACGGCAAAGTTATTGACGATCGAATTGGTGGGATGGACGTTCAGGAAATCCGCTCCTGGGTGAAATCCAATGAAAAGCAATGGAAGAATTAGCCGACTGATCCGCCGATTGCAATGCTCCTCGCAGCCTTAGTTCGCAAACAATGCCAACCAGCAATATTGGCAAAATCGGGATGTGAAAAAAGTCTTGTACGAAACTAGCGACAGTGATCCCGATCGCCAATAGGCCATAACAAACGATTCCGTGCAGCGTAGCGGAAGCCGCAAGCCAGAGGATTGGCAGCAACAAAACACATAGATCGTAGTGATACGTATGTGGACTGATTAGAATCGTTGAGGCGAAAACCATTAATACTTTTTCTGGTGAATCGACTGCGTACTGACGGTCTTCGAATACACAGTAAAGCAAGTAAACAGACAAAGGAATGCATATCGCCCACTTGCACCATTGCACGTATTCAAGAGGCAAACTGTATGCAAGCGTCATGAGATTGCAGGACCAGTCGATTCGATAACCGGTATTCTCTGCATAGTTTCCGGCTGTGCCAGCCACTCTCAAGAAGGCAATCCAAGTGTCAATCGGAACAAGGCAAGCTGTAGTGCCCCAGATGGTACAGAAACTCAAACTTGCCCCGACAAAAAATCGCCACCGTCCGTTTCGAAGCAAGACTAGCGGCAATAGGAAGAATAGCGTTGGCTTGATCGAAAGGATTCCGAAAACCATGCCTGCAGCATATTCGCGGTGACATTGCAACAATCGCCAAGTCAGGCAAATGAGCAGTAGCCAACAAACGCTTTTTTGGCCAAGAGAAATGGAAAAGAGTAGTGAAGGAAACAGAATCAGTCCCAGCCATAGGTATTTTGACTTGGACTTAGTTTCTACAAGCGATTCCGCATTCACTTTCGACGCCGAATGGTTGGCAATATTGACTATGAGTTTAGAAGAAAGGAACGCCGCACCAATTAGAACCAGCAGCCAAATGACCACAGCCCAACGATACTGTACGCACGCAAAAGGGCTAAAAAGAACGTAATGCGGGGGTGGATAAACGGGTGGGAAGTACTGGTCCGTTTTCCAGGCAAAGCCAACCGTTTTTGGGTCGTATTGCCACGTTCGAAAGATATCGACGTCATAGAGCTCCGAGACGTGCCCGGTTAATACCATGCGTGCCCCTAC
>JAYTVL010000561.1:0-1078 GCA_043744075.1 Pirellula sp.
GCTGGCAATGAGCTCAAATATCTGTCGGACCGACTAAAAACTCCCGGCGGCATCACCAAGCTCAAACGATTGCTCGCCGCTGCTCTACCAATCGAATACAGGACCGCTGCATGAATTTCAATAAAATAGCGCAACTTCAAAAAGTGTGAGCGGGGTTGGTTTTTAGGCTCACCAACAAATGGGGTGCGCGGCTTGATGACCTATCGCAGTAAAAGGGCAAATCGCTTTTACGATTTTTGGCAAAAAGCGGCTCACCTAGCCGAAGCATCTGCTGGAGGTTTTTCTAGGCATGGCTCCGGTATCCAACGATTATGCACGGTGATGCCTCTTAGAAATGCTTGATTTGGCCTGGGAAGCGGAAACCAAGCGTTGGAGCTTGGCAAATTCGTCGGCGGTGTCAGGGAAGAGATAGCAGTTGAACTGCCCGTCCTTCTCTATTTCAATCGTCCCATTGCCGATGCGGGCATGAATCCATGCCGGCGTCACCCCTAGTTTTTTTGCCATTTGTGAGACGCTCAGAAACTCGCTCACGTTCCGCGGATACGAACGCCCAGGATCACGAAGCAGTCCCTTGGAAAGGCGAATATTGATCACCGTATTGACCAACACTTGATCTGATTTCGGCGAGCGAAAACCCTTGCCAGTTAACGTAGCTGCGATCTCCTGATCGCCAATCCCTGCTTTCACCATCTGCTCGACTGCCGATTGGAGTTCGGAGCATCGCGATAGTGCCGTCGCTCTGCTCGCATCAACCGTGATGCAGTCACCGCTTGTCGCGCCGCCTCGCCAAACGACACGGACGCTAATAACGGAATCACTAACTCGATGCAGCACTACCTTGTCTATCAACGTGCGAAGCAATGACTTCTTTTGAGGCAAGGTCAATAATCCCGATTCCCAAAGCTGCGGAAGGCTCGCGCCGATGTCCTCCAGTTGCTCTAGCAGATCCGCCGGAATAATGTATTGTGCAACAGTCTGTTCTTCTTGAGTTAACGCTTCTTCCGCCGACTTGAGTTCACGAAGACTCACTTCCCAGCGTCGTTCCAATTCACTGGTCACCAAGCGATTGTCTGGATCG